>SLPB01000078.1 GCA_007132225.1 Bacteroidales bacterium
CCATATACCGGGTCAACATCCACAAAAACGGGTTTGATATTGTTCCACCACAATGAATGGGTGGTAGCCACAAAGCTGTAGGGTGTGGTAATTACTTCACCCTTGATTTTAAGGGCTTGCAGTGCGGTAACCAATGCCAGGGTGCCGTTGGAAAACAGCGAAATGTATTTCACGCCCAGGTATTCGCAAAGTTCTTTTTCCAGTTGCTGGTGGAAAGGTCCGTTGTTGGTAATGATCTTGTTATCCCAGATCTGCTTAAGGTATTCGGTAAACTTCTCCAGGGGCGGAAGGTCCGGCTGGGTTACGTATATGGGTTTATTTTCTCCGGGCATGATAAATGGAAGTTAATTTTCCTAAAATAATTTGCTTTATATAAAAATAGGCTTCTAATTTCAGCAATTCGCTCAGGCCAATTGAAATTATACCGCCAATCAGGATTTGCAAAATCAATTTTGGCAGGTTATCAAAGGGCATCAACCAACCGGTTATAAACAAAATTGCTCCCATAAACAAGGCGAGTAAAAGAGAAGGTAAAATATCGGCTACCTGCTCTCGCATGGGATAATTGATGTGCCGGCCTGAATAGTAGCTGTTCAGATAATAGGCAATCAGCGTATTTACCCACATTCCCAGAATCATCACCTTGATGCCCCAAATGATGCCTATGATAATGGTGGGGATGGCAATCAGTTTCTTAATGATCTCCAGCCAGAGAAAAAGGTCAGATCTCCCTTGTACCTTCAGCATGTTCAGGTTAAGCGCATGAAGCGGATACAATGCTCCCGGAAAACAAAGTAATTGCAAATACACTATAGATTGTCTCCATTGTTCTCCAATTAATGTAAGCACCATTGGCTCAGCAATCGCAGCCATCCCTGTAAGTAAAATTAAACTTAAAAACATTAAACTTTTGATCATTTTTTTGTAACCATTCTTTAGCATGGTTTTATCATCCTGCATTTGAGCCAAAACCGGATAGGTTACTCCTGACATAATTCTGGTAATTTTTTTAGATGGCAGATTTCTAAACAATTCTGCCCGGGTATAAAAACCAAGTTGCTGGGCTGAAAAATATTTGCCAATTATCACTTTATAAATATTTTCAAAAACAGAGCTTAATAATGCACTGGCAAGCAATTTACTGCCAAACCCAAATAGTTCCTTAAAAGACTGAATGCTGAATGTAAGGCTTGGCATCCACCGGTTCCAATACCAAAAAAAAACAGAACCAAGAAGTGCTCCGCTAATATCTCGTATAACTAAACTCCAAACGCCAAAACCATTATATGCCATAGCAATGGCAACAGCGCCTGAAAAAACACTTGATAATATTCCAATTTTAGCAAAAAGCCTAAAATCCAGTCTTTTGATAACCTTAACAATCTGGATTATGGCAAGGGCCCTTATTATTGATTGTAGGCCAATCACGCGTACGATCCACTTAAGTTCAGGTTCATCAAAAAACCGGCTAATTGCCTCTGCTGAAATAAACAGGATTAAATAAAAAATCAAAGCCATAAAAAGGTTGTAATAAAACACTGTGGAATAATCGGCTTGTGTGCTGTCTTTTTTTCTTATTAAAGCACTTTTAAAACCGCTGTCAATAAAAGTTTCGGAAATAGCAGTAAAAATTATAACCATCCCGATTAAGCCAAATTCCTGAGGTGAGAGCAATCTGGCTAAAATAATTCCCACAACAAAGCCAGTGCCTTGTAAAGCAAAAGTGTTTATTGATTTCCAGAAAAGCCCTGAAATGGTCTTATTTTTTAGATTAGCTGACACTTCTGAATAAATGATTTAATAGTTTGATACAAGCAAAAGCTTCATATTTTGTCATTAACGGGCTCGATTCGGAAAATGATTTGGAAATGGTTTTCTTTGGGAATTGATATGCTTTCGCCATTTCAGTCACACCTTTTAAAACTGCCCGTTATCCGTTTTATGGATGTCTGAGCACGCTTTAGCGGTGTCTGACAATTTGCCGGAACTATTATGTTTCAATGCTCTTGCGTTTCGGAAAGGTTATCCTTCCATAGACCATTCAATAGTAGCAATCCGTTTTATTAGCATGATATGCCTTTATATCTTCCCCACATAACCGATCATGGCATTATCATAAAAGCCTGCAAATATATGGAAAATTTGTCATACAAAATTATTTTTATCTTAAAAAAAACATAATTTATCAAAGGGAGATGCTAATAGCTACCCCAAAGTCAGAATTTTATCTTGTAAATAAATAACTGGCCCAAACGTTGAAAATTAAACTTTTACAACCTAAGTTTCATAAGTATAAAGATACAATTAATGATTGTTAAGCCTTTACGTGATTTCCGGATAAATTCAGCAACTCTACCCTGCACCTGATGGAATTTGTAATGGGTCAGCAGCGGTGTCAACTGTAAAAAAAGTTATCAACACCAATTGCCTCGTATTACCATCCCGGGCATTGCCATTGAATCGAGTGAGTGATATATGTTTTTCTCTGTATGACAGGTAACAATGTTAAACATGCTTTTAAGATCATTGTTCGATGACCGGTTTTATGAATTGTTTGATATTTGACATCATAAACTCCATCTCTTCCCTGCTTGCGAAAGCAAGCAGCAGAACTCCAATTGCATCATTTGATCCCGAAAAAGGGGTTACATTATCACCCGGTTTAACATAGGGATGATTTGCAATAATATAAGGATTCAATTTTTCATTTAACGAAAGATGCTTTAGCGTTCCATTACTATCAGAGTTAATGGCATAATAAGCTACATGCTTGGGATTATATTCCTTAATTTCAGCATTTAGCCCCTTTAGCGCATCAAGTGTAGCCTTTAACATATTAAAGCCGGTGGCATGCTGAATTGCCTGGGGAACAAAATGACCTCCGTTGCGAGGGCCGATTTCCATGATATAAAGATTACCTGATGAATTTATTCGGGCTTCAATATTTATTGGCCCCATTTGAAACCCGCTCAGTTTAATTACCTTGTCAATTTCCTGGTTTAGCCTCCTCAAAATATCTTTCTTCAAAGAACTTGGCCAGATTGTACCTGTTGGGTTTAAGGGATTAAAAGTACTGGTGTAAAGATGGTCTCCAAAAAATGTGAATACCAGATTACCATCAATTACAAAACCATCACCATGAATATCTGCCTGTTCATTATCAATAAATTCTTCAGCAATAATCAGGTTATTACGCGAATATTTTAGTGCATGTTTTATACCAGGTTCTATTTGATCTGGTCTTTCAATTAAACTTACGCCTTTGCTTCCTGATGAATCTGTAGGTTTAATAACAAAGGGGAATGATAAGGCTGCTAAACTTTCTTGTGGATCGTCATCTGCAGCGAATACTGCATTTTTAGGAATAATAAAACCATTGTCTTGCAGCAATTTGCGAAAAAGAGTTTTATCAGTTAGTGCTAATACACTTTTATAAGAGTTTCCTGGAAGTCCTAATTTTTCTGAAACATAAGCTGCTACCGGTGCGGCAGGATCAGATGCATACGTGATAACAAGCTTCGGGTTTATTTTTTTCGCCAACGCTAATACGGCATTGTAGTCAGTTGTGCTTATATTATAATACTTATCTGAGATTTTATGTCCGGGGTTTTCAGGAGTATGATCACATGTAACTACATAATAACCCTGGCTTTGAGCCTCTTTAATCATTGGTATTTGGTGGTATGCACCACCTAACAATAGTATTTTGTTAAATTTCATATGGTTCCTCTATTTGCATCTTTTTAAACAATCCTGAAGCAATGCTAATTGTTTCCAAAAAGGCACTAAAGGTAATGGAAAGTGCAAAACCTGCAAAAATATTAAGTGTTATTGGGAAACTTTGCGTAAACGCCTGAAATCATAATTTTCATATAAACTCACAACTCTCTAACATTTGACTGATTTCTTCCGGAGAATTAAACATCATTACATCAATTATCGAGAGGTTCGGAATAAATGATTGATTTCCCCCTTGTGAATAAGACAGATTTTCAGACATTCGAATAAATGATAACCGTATACCATGTTCATCAAAATCCTTCTTATCGTATATATCCATTCCACCTATCGCATTAATTAATTCATTTGCCCCAAGTGTTTTACATATGGATATCATTCTCTCAGACCTTCCCAGGCCCATAG
>SLPB01000104.1 GCA_007132225.1 Bacteroidales bacterium
TTAATGCCGGGCAGAATTCCTTTAGCCTGAGGGATGACAATTTCCTGGGCCTTGGTCACGGGTTTCAGAATGAATTAATAAGGAATAAGTCCACGGGCAATTTTACATACAATACAAAATACCACGTTCCGAATATCCGCAACACTTACATTAATTCGACACTTCTTTACGGAACAGACGAGGCAGGGAATTTTATCAAGAGTATTGCAGCTGAGCGCCCGTTCTTTTCCCCTTTCACCAAATGGGCATCAGGCATAGAGTTCTCACAGGTAGCACGCAATGATTCTGTCTGGTCAGGCAGTTATATGCAGTTCAGGTTTAATTCTCAGGACTACTGGGCAGGCAAAGCTACCCGCATATTCAAGGGCAATACAGAATTCGGCCGCACAACCAGATTAATATCCGCGGTGCGATTTAACCGGATCCGGTTCCTTGAAAAACCACCCGAAGCGTTCGACACACTTAAGTATTACACCGGCGAGAATTTTTACCTGGCCAGTATTGGTATTTCCACCAGGCTATATGTGCGGGATAAGTATATTTTCAATTTCGGAATAACAGAGGATGTGCCGGTAGGAAGGGTAATGAGCCTTACCGGCGGTTACCGGGTGAAAAACAATACCGGAATGATTTATTACGGAGCACGCTTTTCCTCGGGGAATTATCATCCGTGGGGATACCTTGGGTCCAACATAGAGATTGGCACCTTTATCCGTTCATCTCAGGCTGAAGAGGGAGCTATCAGCGCCAGCCTGAATTATTTCACGGGACTGCTGGAAGCCGGCGGGTGGAAAATCAGGCAGTTTATCAGGCCACAAATTACAGTCGGTATTAACCGTTACGGATACGACCGCCTGACATTAAATGAGGAATATGGACTTGGTGGTTTCAACAGCCCTGTTCTGTCAGGTAACAGCCGGCTTCTGTTTACATCACAAACACAATCATATGCTCCGTGGAATTTTATAGGGTTCAACTTTGGCCCTTATCTTATCCTTTCGCTTGGAATGCTTGGCGATGCAGAAAAAGGATTCCGGTCTGGCAGGGTATATTCGCAAACCGGGTTGGGTGTTCTAATAAAAAATGACAACCTGGTTATGAATTCATTTCAGGTTTCGATTGCATTCTATCCTGTCATCCCCGGAGTGGGAGAAAATATTTTTAAGATTAATTCCTTTCAAAGTTTTGATTTCGGGTTCCATGATTTTGAGACCGGAAAACCTGTCAGAGTTGAATACAAATAAACTATGAAGCTTTCATACCCAATTGCGATCCCCTGGAATTCGTTATGCATTTTCACTGATATCTGATGCACCTGCAAATGAATCGTGTAATCTGGTGAGCAGACCCTTAAATATCAGATGAGCAAACTGGATTTCACTCCAGTCAGGAGCGACTGGACCCAGTAATTGAAGATAAACTTTTCCTTGTCCCTCTCAAAATCGATAATACCCTCTCTGACTTCCTTTCCCGGCTTCGGATTTTCGTCGATCACCATCATATTGGCAATAACTGACACCAATTGTTCTTTCAGGCCTGTGGTTTCATCGGTTTGCCTGTTTATCACTTTAATTTTCAAATCGTGATAAAGCAGGTTCATGCTGCCGGTTGATTTAGTGTTATTGGCAGTCAGGCTGAAGTTCATTTCATCTATCTTCCCTGACTCGACAAATACGAAAGCATTATTCTCCAAAATAGGCTTCAGTGCCGACACTTCCATCCCTGAGAGTGAACCCTGCAATGAATAAGTGCTCTGGCTGTCAAATATCCGCCCTTTAAACAGAAGGGTTATTCTTGCGGTATCCATTAGCAGGGCTTTGGCTTTAATTTCCATAAATGCCTCTTTCGTTTTATAAATGGTGTCATTTGAAATCGTGTGGATCAAAGCATTAAAATTATTAAAGCTTATCATACCATAATCATTTGCTTCCGGGGCATGTTCGCGGTAAGTTATGCCACCTCCTAAAACAGCAATAGAATCAATATGGATATTGCCCGGATAGTCGTAAATCAATTCCTGAAGCGAAGGTTTATTTAAGTGCCTAAATTCTTTACGCTTATCGCGGAAAACATTCACGTCCATCTCCCCAATTTCGATAAATGAGCTGATAAGATCGTGGGAAATAACGTAATTTACTACTGAGAATCCGTGAACTGATACTCTGCTGAACAGTGCTTCAATACGGTCTGTCTCGAACTGATGCCGGGCGGTAAACTCGTAGTCAGTGTAATTTGGAAGGACAGAAAAAATGCCTGCAGCCAGGATGCTTGAAGTTGCAGAATAATTTATATCCGTGGCTGAAATGGTGTACATGCTGTCGGGCGAAACAGTAACGAATTCACCGGCCGCAAATTCCAGGCTCCCTATTATTGCAGGAGACAAAGAGTCAAGTTTCTCAACCTTCAATCCGTATATCTTAAGAACACCTTCTGTCAGTGCAAAGGATTGTGCCGTTGAATCGCTTGCTATATCAACATCTATCTGATCAAATATCAGGTTATCAACCCGGATGTTTACCGGAAAAACACCAGTCGGTCCTGAGTCCCCTGGAAAAGAGATTTTTCCAGAAATATAGCTGTTTAAAAAAGTCACTTCACCTATTTCAATGCCTTTTTTAAACAGCGCCTTAATCAGGTTTATCCTCTTTAATGTTAAAGATTCAATCTCCCCGGTAATACCGGGTTCAGCAGTCTGCTCAGGCCTTGATTGCAGCGAAATATTTTTGAGCTCTACTGCGGATCTGAATACCGAAATATGAACATTCTTAATTTTCACAAGATATGCATCGTTGCTTTTATTCATAGCGGTATGGATTTTATCCTTCACCCATGGCTCCAATACAAATACCTTTAATAAAAACAACAATAGCACACCGGCAGCTATCCCTGTTAGAATCATGTATAGTAATCTTTTTGTAATCATAATTATCGTCAAAGGTGATAAAACTTATCCCAAAACCATTACAAGATTCTGTAAATAAGTTACATAATTCACTTTAAGGCATAACTAAACGACTCAGCCGTTTAGCATAATATATGAAACCCCCATGTAAAAGATTTGGCACAAACGAACACTATAATGTATTGGGGTTACATCTGATCCTGATTAAAAAATTAAAAGCATAAAAATTATGTAATTTTTCATCATTATTATGTAACAATTCCAAAAACTAAAAGGAGTAATTTTATTTAATGATAAAAACATCTTACAGCTATTTTCAAGAATCACAAAAAACGGGGTGTCAACAAATTCCTTCAGAATTACAAATAATAATATAAACCTCTAATAATCAAAAATCATGGGAAGTCTACTTTACATCATCGCTGTTTTACTAATAATTGGTTGGGCCGTTGGATTTATAGGCTACAGTGCAGGAGGTATCATTCATGTTCTTCTTATTATTGCTATTATAGCCATTTTATTCAGGGTTATTCAGGGCAGATGAATATGAATAAAGTAGGGTTATAAATCTATTTTACAATATGTTACAAATTAGTGATTCGGATACTTTGCATTTCAAACCCATGGAACCCGCATGCTTTATTCATATCTTTTTGTGTGACCTGGCAGATGGATGATTCATCGGCCAATATCAATCTGTTTGATTTGATTAACAATATGAAAGGTAGTCTCGTTACTTCCGGCAAGAAACTTAAATCAGTCATTCTTATTAACAGGAGTGATAAAAAATTCCTGATTACAGCAATGATGGACAAAATAGAAATTTCTTCCTTCCAGTCAGACGACTCAATTACCATTCAGCTACTAGAGGGGAAACTAAGACTTCATACCCGGAAAGAATCAGTAACCCTGGATAAAGGCCATTTTATAACAATCAATGAAAAAGTTAAGTACCAGCTAACCTCTCTTGAAGAAACTGTTTTCCTTTTAACTATTGCAAGTCCGTCAAAATTTATTAATTGATTAAGGCATATCCGCAATTACTTTTATGGCAATATTCCGAGGCTAATTTCATTACATTTTAGCATAAAAAAAATCCCGGTTTCCTGTTACAAGGATCCGGGATTTTTTATAAGGATAAGGCGACGACCTACTCTCCCGCTTGCGCAGTACCATCGGAGCTAATGGGCTTAACTTCTCTGTTCGGAA
>SLPB01000058.1 GCA_007132225.1 Bacteroidales bacterium
ATGTTATTTCGAAGGTGTAACTGGCAAAATGATCTCTGTCGGAAATTTCCTGAAACATAAAATAAATTTAACCAACAAAAAACAATCTTATGAGTCCAACCAATGATGAGATTATCAAACAAGACATTGTTGACCAATTAACCTGGGATGATAGCGTAGATGCCAATGATGTAAATGTTATTGTTACCGATGGAATAGCACAGCTAAACGGCACTGTACCAACTTATGCCGCAAAAATGGCAGCCGAAAGGGATACTTATCTTATAGCTGGTGTAGTTACAGTGGAAAATAACCTGACAGTAGAGTTTCCCGCAGGCATAGCTCTTCCAACCGATGTTGAGATTACCAGTAACATTGAAAACAAGCTTGTTTGGGACAGTCAGATCAATGCCACGGGTATAATTGTGGAAACTACAAACGGCATAGTAACCCTGAGCGGGGTGGTTGATTCTTACTGGGAAAAAACCCTTGCCGAAGATATTGCATATTACACACATGGAGTGATTGATGTGGTAAATAACCTGGCAGTTACGCTTTCCAAATCAATTGTTGACATTGACATTGAGAACGATATTAAAAGTGCTTACAAAAGAAGTGGCCTTGTTGATGAAACTACTATCAACGTGAGTGTTAATGATGGAATTGTTCATCTAACCGGTACAGTTTCAAATTACCTTGAAAAAGCCCAGGCATATAATATTGCATTATTTACAAGTGGGGTTCTTGATGTGATTAATGATATAACTATAGTATAAACATGTTTTTTTTTATCAATCCACTCTTATAAGCAACCCCGAAATTCCCGCAAGGGCCTTTCGGGGTTGCTTATTTATTTAATTTTCCCCGGGGAAGCAGCAAAACGGAAACAATTGTTTATTTCAGGCCATAGTAAATACTTCTGAAATCACATCCTTATGTGTTTTCCAGTAATTTTTCATAACCCAGGTGTGCAGTTTAGCCATTTCTGATGGATCCAGCCATCCTATTGACTTCTTTAATTCTTTATGAAAAAGATGTTTATCAGCGCTGATACTGATGAGGATGTGTTTTTGATGTTCAAGCATGATTTTAAATTTTTATTGAATTAATATTTGGTTTTATTTTTTATTGAATTCATAATTGTTTTTGTTGCACACCTGAATGTTGCAGGTTAAAATTAATTATTCAGGTTATATGTTTTTTTCTGACTTTTTTAATGAGCCCCAGTAAATAGTTTATGAAAAGAATAAATATGGTGATTCCTACAGCAAGAATATATTGCTTCAGCGCTACCGATATACCAATACCGGATGCAAACAGAATAGTTGCAGCCGAGGTGAGGTATTTCACCTCCTTTTCTTTTTCAATCTGAAGAACCATGCCTGCTCCTATAAAACTTATTCCCATGATTATGGCCTGAATGATTCGTGTAGGATCCATAGATATAAAACCACCCAAACCGCTATTTCGAAAATGAATCACAATAACTTCACCCAGGGCAACCAACAGGGCAACCGAACCACCTACAAGCATATTGGTTCGCACTCCGGCAGGTTTGTCAATTTTACTTCTTTCATAACCAATCAATCCCGATAATATAGAGGCAATTATGACATGCAGCAGAACTGAAAATTCATCCATTAATAAATAATTTTGATAAAAGTCAGAAGGATGTTAATCCAGGAAAGCCAAAACCTGTGCCATAATAATTATAAGTTTTGAGGTTTGGCCTTGTATTTGGTTTAACCTGTTTGCCGGTCTTATTATAAAAAGGCTTAGGCTTACAAAGTTTTGACCGGCTTAGGAGAGCTATTTTAAAAGTGTGGATAATGTGTGTATTTATTTAATCACATACTGTGTAAAATATCAACACCTGCAACGAATTAGTTTGTTAACTCTTTTTGGCCTGACCATAATAAGCCAGTATGAATCAGTCAAAACTTATTAAATGCCTGTGTCCGGGACTTAATGAAAAATGCCCGCGAGCTAATTGCTACTTTAGGAATGCTTTACCGACAACCCGGAGACTTATTTATTTTCTGATTATTAAATACTGAATATTGATTGCCGATTATATAAAACTGGTATATATATTGATTTTTCAATTCAATTGTATTGGCTCATTAAATACTCTGGTTAATTTTATGGAAATATATATAGGGTGCAGCGGCTACAACTTCAAAGAATGGAAAAATATTTTCTATCCTGAACATATCTCCCAGGATCAATGGCTGAATTACTATTCAGGTCATTTTAACACTGTCGAGATCAATAATACTTTTTACTCATTTCCCCAGGAGAAGAATCTTCATAAATGGATGCAGGAAACACCGGATAATTTTAAATTTACAATAAAAGCCAACCGGTATTTTACTCACTTGAAAAAACTTAATACAGATAAGTCTTTTTTGCAAAGACTGGATGAGTTCCAAAAAGTATTAGATACTGCCCGAAAAAAAGTGGATTGCATTCTTTGGCAGTTGCCCGGTAATTTGCATAAACATCTGGCTAAAATACGGGTCTTCCTGGGCAGCCTGGACAGGAGCATGAACCACGTTATTGAATTTAGGCATGAGTCCTGGTTTGATGAATCCGTTTACGAAGTATTAAAAGAAGGCAGGGTAGCATACTGCATGCTTTCAGCACCTGACGGGTTACCTGAAGATGTAATTGCCACGAGTAAAATTGCTTACCTCAGATTTCACGGCAAAAACACATGGTATGATTACCTGTATACCGATGATGAACTTAAGGAGTGGAAAGGGCGGCTGGATAAAATTACAGGTATAGAAAGTTTATACATATATTTCAACAATGACAAACATGGGAATGCAGTAAAAAATGCCCAAAAACTAAATCATCTGTTTAATTTGTAGATATTTTGTAGATTTTTTTCACAATGGTGCAATGAACTCACACCTTTCGATTAACAGTTTTTAATGAGCAGTGTATTATTTTGGATATGACAGGTGTCATAGTCACTGATATTCAATATTATAGCATAATTAAATTAATTATACCTGAATTATTTACTTTTTGGAATGGATATAGGACTGTTTATATCAGAGATCCGTTGTTAAATTAAAAAAGTAAATGTTATGAGCCCAACTTTTGCAGAAATTAAAAAACAGGACATTATTGACCAGTTAACCTGGGATAATCGTGTAAATGCCAATGAAGTATATGTTAAAGTTCAGGATAATACTGTCCAGCTAAAAGGAACTGTACCCACTTATGCATCAAAAGTAGCTGCTGAAAAAGATGCTTATGAAGTATCCGGAGTAACCAGGGTGGAAAACGAGCTTGAAGTAGAGATTGCAACTGATATAGCAAGGCCAACCGATTTGGAAATCACCGAGAGTATTGAAAACAAGCTGATATGGAACAGTCAGATCAATTCAGCAAATATAAGGATTGACACTGTAGAGGGTATCGTAACCTTATCAGGTGTTGTTGATTCATATTGGGAGAAAAACCTTGCTGAGGATATTGCACTTTATACCAATGGAGTTATTGAAGTTGTCAACAAGCTTTCAGTCACCCTTGCAAAATCTATTGTCGATATTGATATAGAGGAGGATATAAAAAACACTTACAGGCGAATTGGCTTAGCCAGACATGATGAGATCACAGTAAGTGTAACCGATGGGGTTGTACGGCTGAGCGGTGTTGTGCCAAATTACCGGGTCAAAAGGGAAGCATACAATATTGCTATGTATACTGCCGGTGTAGTGGATGTAATTGACGATCTTACCCTCGGTTAGTTTTTTATTGTATGTCCCGGCCATTCGTTAATATTTACAAATCTATGGTCAGGTGGAACTCCCATGCTTCAGTCATTATCTTGTGTGCAAATTTTTTTGCATGGATGTTTCATTTGAACTGAAAATGTGCTATTTTGTCTCTTGAAGAATAATCTGGAGAGGAGCTTATAAATAAGCTGGAGATGATCATATAATCGTTTACAATAACTAATAATTCAATATGCTGCCCGCTAGTTTCAGAAATTGGAGATTGTCATATGGAAATGGCATTCTGGCAATACTTTTTGGAAGTATTGCAATTTTATTTCCCGGAATTACATTAATCGGTCTTGCTGTTTATTTTGCCATCA
>SLPB01000156.1 GCA_007132225.1 Bacteroidales bacterium
AATTTAATATTCAACGAATTATATTTTGCACCTAATGCATATTCAGTGTTTCAAGCGTATGGAACCCGCATGGTTTGTTCATGTTATTTTGTCTGCCAAAGGCTGATGCGGGTTTCATTCGTATAAAGTATAGTTATCTGATATTCATTGAATTTTGTGAAGATATTGAAAATATCTTCATGGACGATTCATAAGTTATAATTAACTATCGGACTGGTTGTATTCTTTTTTTTTACTGGCAAAAAATGTATTATATAAAGCTAAACATGCTTCACCCCTTAATACAGGCAATGAATGTTCCCGGGAATTATAAAGCCATTCGGATGGTCTAAGATCAGACTGGTTAAAAAAGGACTCGTATGGCATATCTGAATTCCAAAGGCCATATTCCTTCCCAATATTATAAATTATTTCGGAAAAAAGTGAAATACTGATTTCATCGGTTTCTTCATCTACCCTGTCCGGATCCTGGGTGCCACACAAATCATGGAATATTTTCAGCCAAAGAGTCAAATCTTCTGCATTTAAAAATTCCTTTGTTCCGGCATGGTAGGAGTCAAAAAATCCCTTTGTCCCCCAAAACTGAACTGCTTTAAAAGCTTTATCATCAATCTCAATATCATCAAAATATGTAATTACCTGATGATTATCAATAAGCAGTTTTTGAAGATCACAAACAGGAATATCTGCTATTTCAACCTGCTTTTTCAGGGCTATACAGGCAGCAAGTCCGGCTGCCTGACCAATACCCATCCATAATGGCTCCATCCTTATGGTAGAGAAGGCTACATGGGTGGTGGAAGCAGCTACCGGCACAATTAGTCCCCCGATCTTTTCCGGGATCAAGATCCTGAGAGGAACCTGGTAAGGACTTATCTCAAGCATACCAATATAACCCTCCAGTACTTTTTTATCAGGAGATGACTCTTTGGAAACAGGAAAGCTGTCAATTGGAAATTCTCCGCTTATTATGCTGTCGTAAAAAATTCTGGTCCTGTTTTCATTATTGCCCACTCTAACATCATTTTCAGTTAAAGTATAACGGCCCTTCAGCCTTCTTGCTTCCCTTACATAGAATTGCCAGGGGAAATGCCTGTTATCGGTAAACTCATCCAGCGGCAAATGATATTTACCGGCTATTTTACGATGCTCTTCCGGAACTTCCGGATCATTCTGCACAAAATACAACAGTCCCAGGGCAAGCTCCCGGTGCCGGATAAATATTTTCTCCCTTTCCCTCCAGCCTGACCGGGGATAGCTATAATTTTCCCCGACAAAAGGAAAGCCCAGTGGACGGGGATTGGTATTTACATCAAATTTACCATTGGGAATCCTGGCAAAAGAAAAAACTCTTACCATGGTATCAAAATGTTCCGGGTAATAGCCATGGCCTTCTTTAAATACCTTTGGAGGACCAAGCCTGCCTTCCTTTAAATCACAAAAATACTTTATGTAATTCTCGCGGTTATATCCGGAAGGAGGCTCTTTTAAAACATAACTGTTCTCAGGATCATCAGTCAGGCATAAACGGTAAGTATAAGCCTGCAACCTGGCATCAGCTTCACCTGTGCTGCCTTCCAGAAAAACATTTTCATTATAGTCAAAGAAAATCCTTCCCGCATGTTCTTCATTGAACTCTTCCTGGCCCTCTCGTCCCAACCTGTACTCAGCCCCGGCCAGTGCAAAAAGATCACCCTCATAAGTGGCATCTATAAAAATCCTGGCCTTAAGGGCAGTTAACACCCCGCTGCTCCTGTCTCTTAATACCACACCGGTAACTTTTGAAGATTCCAACTGAGCCTGCTCAATCTGATGATTTAGCAGAACAGTGATATTTTCCTCCTCGCTGATCATCTGATCAAATATTAGTTCTGCAACCGAGGGTTCATAATAGTATCCTCCCCTGCACAACTTCACATTCTCAGAATCCTGACCATATTGATCTACGTAATAATCCAGTACTCTCCGGGTAAACTCTTTAAATAAACCGGCAATGGCATCTTTGTTTTCTACGTCACTCTTACCTAATCCACTGGCGGACATACCACCAAGATGACCATGATACTCTGAGAGCATAACCCTGCATCCCTTACGACCGGCAGATATTGCAGCCATAATTCCGGCAGGTGTCCCGCCAACTACTACTATATCATAAAAACCAGTTTCTTTTCGCATAATATTATTTGGATTTTAAGGTATTACCCCGGTCTCCTGATCCTGAGCCACGCTTTATTGTCCACACAGTAAGTCCTTCCAGAGACTTACTGTTCCTGCCTCGAATAGCACCTATGATGTACGCCAGAATAATAAACGTTCCGTTTACCAGGGCAATAACCCAGTAACTGTGAATCATCAAGGTTAAAGAGGGGGGCAATATCCCGAGAAGGCCAAGGCCAAGATATATATTCACCAAAACAGCAACTATTAACGCTACCGTGGCAGCGTAACCATCTATGCGTTCAGTGAAAAATCCCATTAAAAAAAGTCCCATCAGGCATCCTCCAAAAACACTGGTTACTATAAGGCTTATATCATTCATGCTTTCCTTCTCCATGAGGCTGAAAGAAATAGCACCGGCTATTACCAGGAAAGTAACAACACCAACTATAAGGTGAGCTGACCTGAAATAATAGGAATCCTCACGGCCTTTTGCGAGCCAGGGTTTCATAAAATCAATCACCGTTACGGTTGAAATAGCATTTATGCCAGAGTCCATTGTGCTCATTGATGCTGCAATAACAGCAGAAATAATTATCCCGGTAATAACAGGTGGGATCTCGGTAAATATAAAATAAGGAAGAACCTGATCTGCATCAAGGCCACTTACTACCGGATCGGGATTGAGAAGATAAAACACAAATAACCCTGTACCTACAAGGAAAAACAAGATCCACATAGGTAAGGCTATCATAGAATAAATTATGGTAGCCTTCTGTGCCTCACGTGTCGAACGGGCTGAAACATAACGTTGCACCATATTCTGATCTCCTGCAAATATGCCCAGCCAGTTAATGATACCAAGGATAGCCACAGTGTAAAATGTTCGCTTGCCCAGATCAAAATCCATGGAACCAAGACTGAACTTATTATGCGCCTGCCCGACTTCAAAAATCTGGGAGAAACCACCGGGAAGATCAGCAGAAACCCAGTAAATACATACTACTCCACCGACAATCAAAATTAATGCCTGTATAACGTCTGTCCATATCACGGCCTCAATTCCTCCCATAAATGTGTAAAATCCTATAAAAAGCCCGATGGCTACAATAACCCATACAATGGATATCCCGGTTAAAAACTGGATAACAAGGGAAACAAGAAACAGTATTTGGGCCATTCGTATAAGCTGCAAAATGATAAAACTAACAGTGCCATACATTCGTGGGATAAAGCCATATCTCTGACCAAGATATTCGAATGCCGATGTTAATTTACCCCTTCTGAAAAAGGGTATGAACACAACTACAGCAAGTACTGCAATAAAGGGAAGAACCAGATTAACGGTCAGCTGACGCCAATCCAGAATATAAGCGGCTGCCGGTAAGGCAAGAAAAGTAGCCGAACTGACAATTGTACCAAGCATTGAAAGACCAATCACCCAGCCGGCAAATGATCTGTTTCCTACAAAGTAATCTTCAGTTGTACGATTACGCCGGGCAAAATAAAACCCTGCTGCAATCATTACCAGTAAATAAATCAGGATAGTGACAACATCAGCGGTACGGATAGACAATTCCATTAAATACTCAGAGATTTAGGTTTTGGATTAAGCTTAATAAGACTATTCTGGCATCTTAAGATTATCCAGATCGGAAATACGGACCCTTTGCACCTCGACCGACTGCTTTCTTCCACCATGTCCACCAGAATGCGCAATATACAGATAACCCCCGTGTTCTATAACATGCGGATAATCTACCCCCATCCCTGGTTCCTCAAGCCGGTCAACAAGGTAGTACATCTGATCAAAAACCATCCCGTCATCGCTTATGGCCAGGGTAAGATGATTTCGATTCTCAGGATGAGAATTGGATACCAGCACATATCGCCCGTCACTCATACGCAATCCGTGAAACTTTGC
>SLPB01000154.1 GCA_007132225.1 Bacteroidales bacterium
CCGGAATAGAATTAATTAAAGTAGGTGAAACTGCAGGAACTGCCGAATCACTGTCCAGGGCATGGGAAGGACTTAAAGAGGATTGGGTAACGGTAGCATATGCTGACAGCATAGTTCAGACGGAAGATCTTGTCCGCTTAGTTAATAGTGAGCGGATAGCTGCCCTGGTAACTCCTCATAAGGAAAGCTCAAGAAATTTTATAGGCTGCACATTACAAAAAGATAACATAGATCAAATTATCGGCCATTCCCGGGAAGATACGACCCATAATTTCCTGGCATTTAAACTGTCCAGTGAATTTAAACCATACCTTTCTACCGCAAACAACTTATTTCCAAACGTAGAAGTAGGAATGATGGTTCCTGAGGAATGCTTTCTGGAAGCTGCCCTGACTGATTATATGCATGACGGGAATACAATCGGTGCAGTTTCGGCCCAGTCCCCTGCATTTGATATAGATAAACCATGGCATATCCTGGAGGCAAATACTTATTATAATAAACAAATATGTGATTCAATAACAAAGAATGATTTAGATAAAGATGCTTCCATTGATCCTGCTGCCCATATCGAAGGGTATGTCAGGTTAGGGAAAAATTCACGGATTGGTAAAAATGTCGTCATTGAAGGAAATATATGGGTGGGAGATAATACGGAAATAAAACATGGTGCAATATTGAAAGGGAATAATGTAATCGGGAATAATTGCGAAATAGGCTATACCTGTTTTATTGAAGAGTTTAGTACAGTTGGGGATTATTCCAAAATTCTGCATGCTGCAGAATTTTCTGGTATCCTGTTTAAGAGGGTATTCCTTTACCATTATATGGAAATTGCCGGTATTGTTGGTGAAAATACTGATATAGGAGCAGGAACTATTTGTGGATCCCTGCGCTTTGATGATGGACTGGCCCAACAAAAGGTTAAAGGGAGAAAGGAACATGTTACACCTCAATACCTGGCTAACGCCTGTTATATAGGTGATTACAGCCGTACCGGGATCAATTCAATGCTGCTTCCCGGCATAAAAACCGGAACAAGGAGCATAGTTGGAGCTGGTGTCATCTTACAGGATGACCTGCAGGATGATTCAGTAATTTTTGTAAAACAGGAAACCATCACAAAAAAATGGGGAATTGACCGTTACGGATGGTGAAAGGGTTTTTATACGGAATTCAATTTTTCTGCACATCCTGCTTTCCGGCTATTATTGAAGAGTACCAGGCTACTACCAAAAATGCTATTGCCGGCACCCAGTAGGCATATATAATGCTTCCGGACTGGTCCGATACTACTCCCTGGACCTGGGTAAGAAAAGCTGCTCCGGCAATAGCCATTATCATACCCGCACCTCCGATCTTGGTGTCTTCACCAAGGCCACGAATCCCTAATCCATATATGGTGGGAAACATCAATGACATAAAACCCGAGATACCGACCAGGGCATAGACTCCTGTAAATCCACCACTATATATTGCTATAAGGCACAAAACAAATGCTATCAGGGCAGAACCCGTCAACAGATGCCTGGGCTTGATGAATTTCATAAGTGCGGTGCATACAAAACGGCCTATAACAAAAAGGCAAAGGGACATAATATAATACGTAGCGCCTGCCTGTTCGGCTGTTCGCGGCAGCAAGGATGGGAGACCAACCCATTCAATAAAATTATAAAACCCACCTGCCACCGGTTCAAGATTACGCAACAAATATATTATTTCTGATGTTTCAGGCCCGGGTCCCAGATTACCAATTAAGACATCCAACTGTAACTGCTCCATCACATAGCGAATGATAAAAGACCATACTGCAATTTGTGCTCCAACATAAAAGAACTGCGCTATAACTCCCCACACATAGTTGGTATTTTTTTTCAGTCTCCTGAATGTACCCAAAAAGTCAACTCTTTTATCCTCTTCCTTCAACGCCGGCATCCTTGTAAAGTATATTGCCAGCATCAGGCCAACCATTACCAGTCCGATAACAACATAAGTCAGAGAAAGAGATTGAAGTTCGACACCCTGAATACCTACAAGCTCATCCGGTGCCAGACCGGCCCTCTCCCCCGCAGTCATAATGCTCAGCCTGGAGAGAATAAAAACCTGGGCTATAATTACACCTGTAATTGCACCAAAAGGGTTGAAAGACTGTGCAAAATTCAGTCGCTGAGTAGCGGTTGATTCCGGTCCTATAGCGTAAACATAAGAGTTGGTGCTGGTCTCAAGAATAGATAATCCCGCAAATAGTATCAGCAATGAGAAAAGATACATTATAAACCCTGCATTTATGCTTCCCGCAGAAATTAGCATAGCAGGATAAAACAGAAATGTGCCTGTGGCATACATACCCAAACCAAGAAGCACACCGGATTTATATGTATACTTCTTGATAAAAAGAGCACCTGGTATAGCAAAACAACCATAACCAAATAGATATGCGGCAATCTGAATCAATGCTGTTTTGGTATCAGACAGGCTCATGATCCTCTTAAAAGCTGCAAGCATAGTATCGGTCAGATTATTTGGCACCGCCCAGGCAAAAAAGAGAGAGGCAAGTAAAATAAAAGGCAGGACTATACCTTTGGGAACAATACGGGAATTATCCATTTCTAATCAGAATAATTTAAGTTAAAACCTTAATTTAATATCATTAATATCTATCTCAAAAAGTGCATTAATTACCAGGGCAATATACTCCTCTTCACCCTCAAAATGCATTACCCTTTGGATATGACCCGCAGATTCATCTGGATCCAATGCGAAGGCGGGAGATGAGGTTTCCAGTTCATAAAACGGGCCCATAATGGATCCATCATCAAGCGGACCATCATTGTAGGAATTAATAACATCTCCGTCGAAAGGATCATCCTGCTCCCCCCAGGCTGAATTCACATACAAACGTGGCTCTTCAGGCAATGAACACCAAACCAGCGTCAGAATCTTTCTTACCGGATCGTAACTGCCCGATAATTCGCGGGCCCTGCCCGGAGGTATCCCGATCTTACTTCGGTATTTACCATCTGCCCTGAAGTAAATCATATTGTCATCTATTACCAGCCTGTCGGAAGGAACTTTTCCAAAATAATCATCGTTAACAATAATTCCTTCTCCATCTGGATTAAAGGGTATAAACACAGTAGTTTCAGGTGAGGGATTAAACATGCTCAATATCCAGATTGAAAGCAGTCCACCCTCTTTAGTCCATTTATTGTCTCCGTTATTGGTTATAACATTATTACTTTCATAAGCGACAAAACTAAGGTTCTCTGGTATATTGACACCCAGAAAATCCGACACATCCTTTTTGGAAAGAAGAGAAATGGTTCTTTCGATCCCAATATCAAAAAGGGTTCCACTTGCATTTACAATAGTTGCTGTTTTTGAGAACCTTGCACTGTTATGGCCGACCCGGTCTGTATCAAATCTGTCCGTATCGATAACAGCAGGAACAGACCAGTTTTCAAATACCTGATCAACTCCCTCTTCAAAATATATTGAATAAGGGCCTCCTTCAGGGCCAAGCCAAAAGCGCTCCTCTCCCCCAAAAGGATTGAATTGCGGATCTTCCTCCCCCGACTCAATTAATGAATAATTTATCCATCCATAACTCTGGCCCTCACTTCCGCCGGAGGTTGATGTCATTACCCTTCCCTGATAAGCCGGAACGATAATTACCCTGGAAAGATTATCACTGCTTTTTAACTCCAGAAATTCTATCTCCTGTTCCGTAAAAAAGTCCAGATCATAACCATAGGTGCCTTCCAGGTAAGTCTTACCATCAGATTGGCAGGATAAGAGGATCAAACAGGCACTGATAGTCAAAAAAAAGAAGAATGTAAATCTGTAAAATTTTTTCATAAAAAATGATTTATGCATATATATTTTTTGCCTGGGTTTAAGGAGGGTAGCCAAATATATATCTATTTTTGCATAGCAAAATACAAAGAAAAAATATAATCACAGCTTTTTATCCACAATCCTTCGTAAAGTAACAGCGGCGAAACCCTTTATGAGCCGGGATCACAG
>SLPB01000127.1 GCA_007132225.1 Bacteroidales bacterium
ACATGGGATGGTCAGATGCAGAATATCAGGGCTACAAGACAACCGGATTGCATGAAACACCAAATATCGACCGCCTTGCTGCAGAAGGTATGATCCTGAACAGGTTTTACCCCTCAGCAGCTAATTGTGCTCCTACCAGAGCTTGCCTTTTAACAGGTATGTATACACCCAGACATGGGGTTTATATACCCCAGGGCTTGTCACGGGGAGGCGATGTGAGCCGCATGCGGTGGAAAGTTCCTACACAGGGTAAAGATGAATCCTACCACACCTTCGATGTAAGCATTAACAATGTGGATCCGGGATTTATGTCACTGGCAGAAATGCTGAAGCAGGGTGACTATGTCACCGCACGTCTTGGCAAGTGGCATATTGGTGACGACAACCAGGGTTTTGATCTTTCCTCTGCTGAAGGAACACCTAATTATGTAACTAATATATGGGGACTGGAACGGAGGTATTATACTGATGTTACTGTGGCTGAGAGGCTGACTAATGCAGCTATAGATTTTATCCATAAAAACCAGGATAAACCGTTTTTTCTCTATCTCTCCCACTGGGAACCTCATACACCTCTTGCCGCCAGACCAGAAAGAATTGAATATTTCAGAGAAAAATTTGAGGAGCTGGGAGCAGATGAAGTTGACCCGGTATATGCAGCAATGATAGAGCAACTGGATGTCAGCACGGGAAGAATACTTGCACTCCTGGAGGCCCTGGAGCTGGAAGATAATACCATGGTGATTTTCACATCCGACAATGGGGGCCTCAACAGGATTCCCAATAATTATCCCCTGAGAGCAAACAAAGGCTCCTTCTTTGAAGGAGGTATAAGGACTCCTTTTGTGGTAAGATGGCCGGGAGTGATTGAGCCGGGCTCGGAAACGGATTTCCCGGTTAACGGTGTTGATTTTATGCCCACCTTCGCCGAAATGGCTTCGGTTCCTGTTCCCGATAACCAGCCTGTTGACGGTGTTTCGGTTTTACCTTTACTAAAAGGTGAAAAGATGAGTGTTGATCACGACAACCGGACCATGTTCTTTCATTTTCCACTTTACCTTGGTGGTCAGGAGTCTTCACTTCCCGTTTATGGAGGAGGGGAGGAAAATTACTGGAGGGCAGTTCCCAGCACCACCATGATGAAAGGGGACTGGAAATTGATCTATTACTATGAGTATGACAGCTTTGAATTATTCAATCTACGGGATGATATATCTGAAGAACACGACCTTTCCTCCTCTGAGACGGCCATAGCGCGTGATTTGCTTGATGAATTAAAATCATGGACAGAAGAAGTCAATGCACCAATACCAACTGTACCCAATCCGAAATTCGATCCCTCTCTTGTCTATTAGTTTGCAATAAGAAGATTGTCACCAGGTAATAATGAATATAATCCTGAAAATAATTAAAGATAATCCCGGGCAAGGAGTAAACTAATTTATACACCTGATAATTTATTTAAAATTAACTTCATAACTTAACCTAATCATTAACCTCCATTAATTTAACTTAGATATGAAAGTCTGCAATCCAAAAATACTTGGTCTTTCAATGGCCGGATTAATTGCACTTCCTTTTGGCTGCACCGATAAAAGTCCTGCAACAAGTGGCATACCTGAAAAGCCGAACATTCTGATAATATTACCCGATGACATTGGCTGGGCTGATGTGGGATACCACGGATCAGATGTCAAAACACCCAATATTGATAAACTGGCCAGAACGGGAATAATGCTTAATCAGCATTATGTAATGCCAACCTGCACTCCAAGCCGAGTCAGCCTTATGACCGGACTTTATCCAAGCAGGTATGACGTTCTGGGGCCTGCCTATGGTGAGGTGATTGACCTGGGTGACCCCACCCTGCCCTCACTTCTTAGTGAGCATGGTTATTTCACTGCAATTAATGGCAAGTGGCACATGGGCTCTCCGCCATATACTCCTTTGAAATACGGATTCCAGTCCTCCTACGGATATTTTGACGGCCAGATTGACCCGTATACTCATGAATATAAGACCGAGACCGAACTTACCGAAAGGAGGTCATGGCACCGCAACGACGAATACCTTGATGAAAGCGGAACTCATGTTACAGACCTGATAACTGCCGAGGCTGTCCGTATAATTGAAGAAGACCGCGATGAGCCGTTTTTCCTGTATGTGGCCCATCATGTTCCCCACTTTCCCCTGGATGAACCTGATGAGTGGATGTCTATATATGATGATTACCTTATGCACCCCTCCCGCAAATTGTTTGCTGCCAGTGTTACCCACATGGATGATGGTATAGGAAAAATCATTGAGGCTTTGGAAAGGACCGGGCAAAGGGATAACACCCTCATTATATTTATAAGCGATAATGGGGGTCAGTTCAGTTGGCACAATGAGACGGAATATCATGGAGCTTATGCCGATAAGCCACATAGTGTTCTGGGTAACAATTTCCCCCTGAGAGGATGGAAAGGCGATCTCTATGAAGGAGGCATACGTGTGCCTGCCCTTATAAACTGGCCGGGTCAGCTGGAGCCAGGTGTAATTGATTTTCCAATCCATGTATCAGACTGGCTGCCTACATTATCTGCTCTAACAGGTATTGAACAACCCCTTCGCCCTGATCTTGATGGACAGAATATCTGGCCCATGATTACCGGTGAACGCCAGATGGCCGGGCCAAGGCAAATGTACTGGAAAACGCGTCATGCTTACGCCGTCAGGGATGGCAACTGGAAATTGCTTGTAAACCGGGCTAATGACAATATTGAACTATATGACCTGGAAAACGATTTCAGGGAAACCAGTAACCTGAAAGATTCAAATCCCGAAAAGAGAGAGCAGATGATGGATATGCTTAAAGAATTTCAAAAAGGTGACAGGTAATCATCATTGCAGTTAATCTCGCATTAAACTTATTCGTAAATATTAAAATGTTAAAAACATGATATGTACCGTAACTATGATCATCATACAGGTATGGAGATATTTAACAATTAAGACAAATAGGCCGGTATCTGGATTGGATAAAGTTAAAAATCAGGGATATTCCTAATCCTGCAGCTGAAGTTGAGGGTATTTTAAAATAACCATTTTATCGGGAAATAACCTCAATACCACTTATAACCGCAGGATATTGTGATTCATCAGCAACAGTAAGTGTTATTACCAGGTCATCCTTGACCGGAACATCAATGAATTCCCTTACTAAACCAATGTAATCACCTCCTGTCTCACTGGACACATCGAGATTCTGTGTTTGTTTAATGCCCTGAAGGGATATATTAAAAATACGCTCTCCGGGATCCGCATCACCGGGCTCGGCAAAATAAAGCTTTACATCATATAGCTTAGTATCTCCATCAGGCTCAGGATTCAGGGTAAGTGTTATTTTCTCTGCCCCGCTCAATCCGGAGGCGTAAATCCAGCTGTTCTCATCCTCCGGTATAAGTAGAGAATGCTTGTGAAAACGTATCCAGTCGGGATGACCGGGAGTAACCTTAACAGTTATATGTTCCCGGGAAGTCATTCCACTTGCTCCACCCTGAAATAGCGGAACCTCTGCAGAGGTTCCACCAAGTCTGCCAATATCGGGATAAACAAGCCACATAGTTCCGTCAGGACTTCGCCTATCTCCGGGTGCACCAAAATTTATACCTGCTTTTTTCAATGGTTCGCGACTCTCCTGAAAACTGTTAATAGCCCAGTATTCCAGTTCAGGCATATGAATTAAAGCAAGTGATGTTTGCATCTGATAACTGCAGATGCATGTCCGCGAGTAATCAGGAGCACTTAAAACTCCGTTTGCCGGTACCAAATTGGGTGTACAACCTGCTCTGAAACCACCCAGGTTAACAGTTCCGCCATCCCCGGTTAAATCAAAATAGCTGGCTGCACCACGCCGGAATGCTATTAAATGGCTACTGGCTATTATCTGTGCACAATTAGAACTTGCAAAATAATCAAAATTAACCTGTTCATCAGTTAAAAAATGTTTGCGCATATAATCTTCACCTGATAAAAGATTAAAAGCTTTGCCATGCACAATTATTTTATTATTATGAATCATACAGGGATTAGTGTAATCAACGTTCCTTTCCCATAGCACAGATCCATCACTGCCATTGTAGGATGCAAGAAGGTTATTCACCTCATCTTTAATTCTTTGTCTATGATTGGTGGCAGGCCTTCCAGACTGTAGAAGAATGTCATGCTCAGTTGAATATCCAAGCCAGCTGCCAAAAAGACCTTCTGTTCTCTTCCACAATAAATTACCGCTATTGATATCCAGAGCTAAAAGAAGCGGCTCTGGAAGCTCAATTCCCCGGCGACGAAGCGGATCGAGCACTCCGTCTGAAAGGCGGTCCATTACATATAATCTTCCATTTCCGGCTATAATCGCATTATGGCGAAATCCATAAACTGCATCCCTGAACCATTTCAGGCTCCCGTCATGACGGTCTATTACAGCAAGCCGTCCGCTGGATGTGGCATTCCAGTTATCTTTTCCAGGTCTGCCGTCATCAAAATACTGAGGTTCCAACCCGGCAATCAGCAAATCTTCCCATATACCAACATATCCCCAGGATGAGTCCCCCTTGCCATCTGCAGATGGCAGACTAAACTCCGATACCGTTTTGCCGGTGGCCGGATCAAGCCGGAGGCACACGTTTTTATGAAAAACATAGACCGCATCTTCCATTGATACATATGGACTGCCAACATGATCGGCACCCGGCTGGTGACTTGTGTCATCATAAGGCAATCCAATATCAGGCAATGATTTCTCCCATAACAACCTCCCGGTATAAACATCCCTTGCACCAAGTGAATGAGGACCAAGAATAAATAGTCGCCCCCCGCTTACTTGCGGTATTGGTCCCCGTCCATGCCTGGGCAGCACACTTTCATTTGAGGGCCCGCCAAACCACAATAAGCCCAGGGGTGGCCTTATCAAATCATCACGGGATACAACAGTATTTGCAATGTCAGCATTCTGGTGAGTCCAGTCCCCGGACCCGGGTAAAGATCCTTCCCTTATTAAGACCGTCATTTCGCCCTCACGACGAACTGCTGCATTTTCAAGTTTTCCATCTTCAACCCATTTAAATAATAGTTCCCTGTTATCTGCATCAAGATTTAACCAGGCTGTTCCTCCATAGGGCCGTAAGGTATTATATAAACTTTTTGTAAAAAATTCAGCTTCTCCCAAACCAGCAATATCGCCAGATACTATGATATCTGCAATGTATGGAGGCAGGTTAACAGAACTGATATCTCCTTTTATCACGGTAACCTTCTTACCATAAATTCCCTCATTATCAAAACGCCGTCGCAATTTATCCACAGCATATTCATCGGGATCAAGAACAATGATATGCATATCGGACTGATGAAGGAGTTCTTTAAGAAATTTTCTGCTACCCTGACCTGACAGCACTGCATATCCGCCTTTAGAAGGGCTTTGGTGCAAAACAGATTCACCTTGTCCGGTTAACTTGCCGTCCCGGGAAGGGGTATTGGTAATTAGATAGTCAGGCTCTTCATAATCAACAATTTTCCTTTCATCTGGCCCAAAACAATAGACTTTACCTTCCAGGGTAATTACAACCAGCCTGCCGGAGGCTGCCAGCATATTCCAGACTTTGCCCTCTACATTGCCAATGTGTTTAACCGGACTATAATTAGCAGCAGTGAGATCAATTGCAATTATCTCACCATGCGGACTGCTCCCGTAAAGGGTGCTTCCAGCCTGAATAAATATCTTTTCAACCTCTGATTCCAGTGGACGTGACCATAGCTTTTGGAAAGGATAGTGCTCTGCTGTTCGTCCCCTTCCGCATGGCTCACTAATCTGCATCTCATTCAATGGTTGATGAGCATAAGCAGTAAGCTGATTTTCTGCTACTCCAATTATACCTTCATTATTTGCTACGGCAATATCAACCAAAGGCCAGCGTGCAAGTTCCATTTCCCTGCCACTCTGAACAACCTCCAGCGATGGCGTTTGTACCTGATTTTTGAATTTCCCGTCGGAAAGTCTCATAGTCTCTCCGGATACATGAAAAAACCCATTTTTTGCCATCACAGAATAACCACCCTGACCAGGCCATCCCCTGCCAAAAGGGCGGGAGGCAATGTCCATATAAATTAACTCACCGGTATTTTTTTTATATCCGCCAGGCCGAGCACGGCCATTGGGTACAAGCAGGACATCATCAGAGACCGCCAGGTATCCCTGGGGGGCAGCACCTCCAAAAGCGCCCCCTGAATGAATCTGACTCACAAAAGCGGAACCACTGCTGCTGTTTTCCCAGATAACTTTCCCGCTTTCTGCATCAAGAGCATAAATAAATACACCCATAAAAGGCCATATACCTGAAGCATAATAAACTGCACCATCCTCCACTACAGGTCCCCCGCGTGCCGGCCAGCTATTAATAAGCCGGTTATTACCAAGAATAATTCTATTCATCTTCAATCCTTTATGCTTCCAGCGTAATTCCCCACTGTCGGAATCAAGACAGTAAAGAAACCCGTCATCTGAGACAAAGTAGACGTTGCCATTATCGACAGCCGGAGCAAAGCGAACCGGGCCTTCGCTATAAAACCGCCATAACTCTTCTCCGCTAAGCATATCATACGCGGTAAGCTTATCACTTACCATTGAAGGCACAAATAGTACGCCACCGTATGCCACTGGTTCGTAAGAACTGTCGAACGCGAGCTTATCCCCGTCATCCTCCTGCAATGGCCATGCAGAAGCAGGCCGGGGCAGCGACCTTACCCAGTGAAGTTGAAGCTCTGATGATAATTCATGTGGACTGGCGGCAGTCCTCCCGGCATCAAACCGCCACATTGGCCAATCGGATGTAGTCCCGTCATATTTGTCGGCTAAAGGGGCTGATTTGTTGAAACTACTTAATAAAACCAGAAAAAATATTCCAATTATTTCAGTTAGGAAAGTTGATTGCTTTGTTTTTGAAAACATCAGATTGCTTAGTCTTTATATTAAGAATCTTATTCAGTAATTATAAAAGAAATTATTATGCCGGAAAATCAAAGATAAAAAAATAATTACCAAAGCAGCTGTGTTGTAAAAAAGGCTCTGTCACCCCCAATTTAGAAATATGTGTCTTATAAAAAGGTCATAGGGATTATCCGTGTTTTTAAGAATTAATTAACCTCTGTTTAGTTTAAAAAAAGTATCTTAGCACATAACTTAAAGAAAGAAACAAGGATATCAGGAAGCATCTTTGTTAGAAGGACAAAGGGATATAAGCTATTTGTAGCCTGTAAGTAAAGTCAGCGCCCGGATCAGAAAGTCACATCTGATGAATTTTTTCAAATAATTAATACCAAAGTATTATAATGAACAAAACAATAGTTGCTGCCAATATTTTCTCGGGATGTCTGCTTTTTTCATGGGGAACTACGGGTTGTGCCCCGAATCAAAAGGAGACCATGAATGTGAAAGAGAGGCCGAATATAATTTTTATCATGGCCGATGATATGGGCTACGGCGATCTTGGGTGCTATGGACAAACCAAAATTAAAACCCCCAATATTGACCGGATTGCCAAAGAGGGCATCCGCTTTACCAATGCATACGCAGGAAGTGCCGTGTGTGCCCCCTCCCGCTCTGCTTTGATGCAGGGTTTGCATACCGGCCGCGCCCGGGTAAGGGGAAATATGTTCAATGGGTACAGGGAAACACTGCGTGAAGATGATTATACTGTGGCCATGATGCTTCAGGAGGCGGGATATAAAACCGGGATGTTTGGAAAGTGGGGACTCGGACTGCATGATCAGTACGGAATACCCCGAAGAAAAGGGTTTGATGAGTTTTTTGGCTACCTCAACCAGCGTCACGCACACAATCATTATCCCGAATTCCTCTATCATAATGAAACACGTGTTTATTTCCCAGAAAACGGGATTCACCATACAAGTCGTGACCTTTATTACGGCAATCCTCCCTACGATGAAAACGGCATTTGCCATCCCCTCGGCATAGATGACCCGTCAAAAGCAAAATATGCCTTCGATGTATATTGTGAAAAGTCGCTTGAGTTTGTTCGCAGTAATAAAGACAATCCTTTTTTCCTTTACCTTCCATATACTCCCCCACACGGTGCCTTTGTCGCCCCGGAGCTGGGCATATACACACACGAAGACTGGCCTCTGCCATACAAGGTTTGGGCAGCCATGATCACCCGCATTGACACCGAAGTGGGGAAATTGCTTGAGCTCCTTGATGAACTTGGTATTGATGATAATACCCTGGTATTTTTTACCTCTGACAATGGAAGCATAAACGGTCCCTCCGGACCAGGCGGGATAACAGCCGGGAAATTCTTCAATAACAGTTCTCCCACCAGAGGAATGAAAGGGGGAATATACGACGGGTCTTTCCGGGTACCGTCAGTTGTTCGCTGGCCAAAGCATATTGAAGCCGGACAGGTAAGTGACCATATATGGGCATTCTGGGATTTTTTGCCAACTGTGGCAAATATTATTGGTAAGCCTGCCCCCGGCGATATTGATGGTATATCAATTCTTCCAACATTATTGGGCAATAATGAAACACAATTAAACCACGACTTTCTTTATTGGGAAATAAAAGAAGAACAGGCCGTCAGGATGGGCGACTGGTATGGAGTTAAAAAAAGAGAAGGCAAACTTGAGGTTTATAACCTGATTGAAAATCCTGCACAGGACAGGGATGTTTCCGGGTTCCATCCTGATATTGCTGAAAAGATCGAAAGGATAATGCAGGAAGAACACGTTCCAAGCGATGTATGGCCAAGTCCGGAGGAATCGGATGATGAATTTAAGCTAAGAATGGCCCGATTGGGGATTACTTATAAGGACAGGCCTGATAATTCAGGTAACTTTTAAAACCCTTTCCATAAATATTTATTCAGGCGCCTAAAATTATAAAATTATGAATTTCAAAATCAAATTCCCGTTGCTGGCAATCGGAGTTTCAGCCATTATCGGCAGCGGCTGCAACCAGGAAGAAAACCAAAAGACAAATGTTATATTTATCCTTGCCGATGATTTTGGATGGGCCCAGTCCGGTGCATATGGCAGTGAATACTATCATACACCAAATATTGACCGGCTTGCAGCCGAAGGTATCCGCTTCACCGATGCCTATACAGCAGCTCCCGTCTGCTCACCCACCCGGGCATCCATTATGACAGGGAAGTATCCGGCCAGGCTTCATCTGACAAATTTCATCCCCGGTAACAGGCGTGATATATATCCGCTGACACAGCCGGAAATGCAACAATTCCTTCCTCTTGAAGAAATTACTCTTGGAAACCTGTTCAGTGATCAGGGTTATAATACTGCATTTTTTGGCAAGTGGCATCTTAGTCCGGAGAAGTTCGGCCCGGAAAGCCTGCCCTACTATCCTGATAAGCAAGGCTTCACCGACTATTTTGTTATTGATAAGCCTTGCGGAAATACCCAGCCTGAATATGATCCTCATAAGTCCGATCGTATTGGAAACACGTCGGTGGATTTTATTCGCGAAAATGCTGATGATCCTTTCTTCCTTTTTATGAGTTTCAGTGCTATCCACGACCCACTGGTTGAAAAAGCAGATTCAATTGCCATGTGGCGAAACCATCCGGGAAGTGCTGAACCTGAGAACAACCCAATAATTGCTGCCATGCTCTCAAGACTGGACAGAAATGTTGGTAAAGTACTGAATGTACTTGATGAACTTAATCTCGCAGAAAATACTATTGTAATTTTTTATTCCGATAACGGGGGACTGGAAACAAATGTAGTTTATTATCTGGACTATTATCCTGAAGGCGAAGATATCAGAATTGCCAAACAAACACCCCTCAGGGAAGGAAAGGGATGGCTTTATGAAGGAGGAATACGTGTGCCGCTTGTCATTAGGTGGCCCGGTGTGATTAATCAGGGTATTGAAAGTAATGAAGTGGTTTCCTCATATGATTTTATGCCGACATTTTGCGATTTACTTAGTGTGGAAGAACCCGGGGACATTGATGGCATAAGTTTGCTTTCTTACCTCAGAGAAAGGGAATCTTTACCCCGAAGAAACCATTACTGGCATTTTCCTCACTACCACCGGGGCGATCCCAGTGCAGTTGTAAGAAGCGGGAAATGGAAACTTATCGAGTGGTATGAAAAGAGTATCCTGGAAAATGATGAACCGGCTTTTGAGTTATATGACCTTGAAAATGACATTGGCGAATCGGTAAACCTTGCGGACAGAGAAAAGGAACTTACCATGAAACTTGCAGGAGACCTGGAAAAATGGAGAATTGAAGTGAATGCGCAAAGACTTGTTCCAAATCTGAATTATTGATAAAATCTCTTTATTCCTGACATATGAAGGAATTCTGTTTCAGAGCATAATTAAGGACCTATACCATTCTTTAGCGCAGATCAAAGAATGGTGCAGTAACATCTGTGGATTTCATTTCCCACATATTAATCTAATTCATAAAGTATTATGAAACCTACCCTGAAAAAGAGCCCTAACCTGAATTTCAAAGTCTGCTTAATATTTCCCATCCTTCTTTTTACCACACTTTTTGCCGTAACAGGTAATACAGCATCGGAAGGATTTGCCGGCACCAAAAGCATCCACGGATATTCCCAGAATGCCGGACCGGAAACTGTCCTGGAGTTGTTAAAGGAGAGTGGCCTGGTCGGCGGACTGGTTGTGCATGTTGGTTGCAGGGCCGGTGAGCGGACTGCTGCCCTTGCCAGTGGTGAAAACCTGATCATCCAGGGTCTTGGCAGTGACATCGCTGAAATTGATCAGGCCCGGCAATATGCCAGGGAGCTTGATCTTGACGGCAGGCTATCCTTCAGGCACTGGGAAGGTGGTCATTTACCATATAGCGATAACCTGGTAAACATTATTTTCTGGGACAGACCGGGTCTTGTGACAGAAATGACCGAGATAATGCGGGTCCTTGCCCCTAATGGTGCTGCATATATTAATCACGGTAATGAATGGGAAAAAGTAACCAAACCCTGGCCTGATGATATTGACCAGTGGCCCCATTACCGGTATGATGCAGGAAGTACGGGGGCCTCAAAAGATGAAAGAGTTGGCCCGCCTGAGCATATTCAGTGGGAAGCCGGTCCGCGGTTCATGCGCAGCCATGAGGTGGAAACCGGACTGTCAAGCATACTCTCTACCAATGGCCGCCTATACTACATTCTTGATGAGGGTCCTACAGGAATTACAGATGCCCGCTTCCCATCCAAATGGTCACTTGTATGCCGTGATGCCTTTAATGGCATAATGCTCTGGAAACGCTCTCTTCCCAACTGGGGCTGGCAGTCCTGGGCCGGTGAAAGGATTAATGACCCCATTGCCTGGCACGGCCTGCGAACAAGTCCCGGGGATGTTGACAGGCTCATGGTGGCTGATGGAGATATTCTTTATGCTGCCCTTAGCTACGGGGCTTCGATAAATGCAATTGACGGGGCAACGGGAAAGATCCTTATGACATACCCGGAAACTGAAGGAGCAGCTGAATTCATCATACAGAACGGGTTGTTGCTGGTAAGAAATGACACTCCCGTACCATCCATAACAGCTATAAGAACCGGTGACGGGGAGTTGCTGTGGAAAAAAGAAGCGGATATTATTATGGGAAGGAGTTTGAGTGCAATAGAAGGAAAGGTATTTTATCATACCCGCTTTGAAATGGTGTCAGTTGATTTGCAAACAGGCCAGGAGATCTGGAAGAAAGAGACAGATATGAGGCCGGGTGCCGTTATAGCACACAGGGATGCCGTTCTGGCATTGCAATCCGGGGTTACCCTGGCATTGTCCACCCAGACAGGTGATATGCTCTGGCAGGGGCCAGGTGCCTCGACCAGGGGACGCTATCCCGATATGTTCATTGTCGGTGATGTTGTATGGAGCGGCCGCCCAAATTTTGAGGCACGTAATATCCTAACAGGAGAGATATTAAAAAAGATGGAACTGCAAAAGGTCCTTGAATCGGGTCATCACAGGCGCTGTTTTACCGACAGGGCAACTGCAAATTATATGATAACAGGCGAGCGGGGCAGTGAATTTCTTGATCTTAATAAAGATGATCATAAACGTCATAACTGGTTAAGGGGACCATGTATTACGGGGATGGTGCCGGCCAACGGGTTATTCTACGTGCCTCCCCATCAGTGTTTCTGCTACCCGGCTGTAAGAATGGACGGTTTCTTTGCACTGAGTTCCGGTTCAGGAAACAAATTGCAAACAATGATCGGTAAATCTTCTCCTCGTCTTGAGAAGGGGCCCGCCTACAGGCGGTCACTGAATGATAATAAGGCATCGGCAGATGACTGGCCTGCTTACCGAAGGGATAACAAGCGAAGTGGCAGTGTTGCTTCACAAGTACCTGCCGATCTTGACAGGTTGTGGACAACCAGTATAGGGGGCAACCTTACCCAGGCCGTTGTTGCAGGCGAAAGAGTTTTTGTAGTGCAAAAAGATGCAGCCACCATTCATTGTCTTGACATTGAAAACGGGGAGCTTATCTGGAGCCATACAGTGACCGGGCGCATAGACTCCCCTCCCACCATACACAATGGTAATGTACTATTTGGTTCACGTGACGGTTTTGTTTACAGCCTCTGTGCCAGTGATGGTGAACTTGCCTGGCGTTTCCGTGCTGCACCGGAAGAAAGGCAAATTATATCCTACGAAAGACTGGAATCTCCTTGGCCTGTGCATGGCAGTGTACTTATACACGATGGCCTGTTATATTGTTCGGCAGGCCGTTCAGGATTTGTTGACGGGGGAATTTATCTTTATGCCCTTGATCCCGCAAACGGAGAGCTCGTTCATGAGAACTTAATAGAGGGTCCCTTTCCGGATATCAGTGAGCCCAGCTATGCCTTTTATAAGGATGGCTACAGGTCGGACCTGTTTACCACCGATGGCAGATACATTTATATGGGTCGCACAATGCTGGACCGTGATCTAAAGGTTGTGGAGCCTGAACGTATTCCTCTGATAGGAACGCAAAGGGGTGATATAAGTGAATACAGAAAAATGCCGGGAATGAGGCTTGTTGCAACAGGCACCTTCCTTGATGATACCTTCTGGAACCGTACCTGGTGGATGTATTCACATGTATGGCCCGGTTTCCATTACGCACAGCAGGCTCCCAAAAGTGGTCAGATGCTGGTTTTCGATGACCGGAACACATACACGGTGAAGCATTACTTTACCCGCAACCGTCATAGCCCCATGCTATTCCCCGGAAACGGTTACCTGCTGTTTGCCGACGATAATGATAACGAGCCGCTGTTTTACAGGGGTAAAGGAGAACCCATGCCTATAAAGTGGGAACCCGAGCTTCCCAGGGAAACCCGGTGGAGCATCTTCCAGGATGCCTCGGTGGATAAAGGACCGGGGTTTACCCGCTCACAGCCGGCACTGTGGACTTCATGGGTTGATGTGCGTATCGAGGCAATGGTTCTTGCCGGAGATAAACTGTTTTTTGCCGGCACACCCGACCTGGTGCCAAAGGAAGATCCCCTGGCTGCACTGGAGGGCCGAAGGGGCGGGGTTATAAGCGTTGTGTCGACAACAGATGGTGCACAAATGGCAAATTATACGCTTAAGTCCCCGCCGGTTTTCGACGGAATGGTTGCTGCACGGAAAAAGCTGTTTATTTCAACAAAGGGGGGAGAGATCATCTGTATGGGGAAGAAATAATGAATCACATGATATGAATAATGATTTCAGAGAAACCAGAAAAAAACAAGTAATTTATTTATTTAATGTTATGCAAATTATATTTTTACTGCCAACGTTTTTATTCCATATTTAAAGATCATTAATAAGATGTATTTCCGGACTTTCACGTAATTAAAATTAATTCTATTTTTCTTATATATTAATCCAGATTACAATGCAAAAAACCATCCCTGCTGGATTATCACAGCAAAATACCCCCGTGGCACGTCCATTTTTAAATGGTAACCTTAAATTAGTTCTTGGCATGGGAGCTTCTGCATTGATATTTCCGGGTTGCGAAGAAAATACCGGTGCCGGATCAACAAATCCCAATATCATTTTAATAAGTGTAGACGATATGGGCTGGTCGGATCTTGGCAGCTATGGCAGTGAGATTCAAACTCCCAACCTTGACAGGCTGGCTGAGGAAGGAATGAGATTTACCCGCTTCTATAACACTTCAAAGTGCTTTCCTTCCAGGGCATGCTTGTTGACAGGTGTTTATGCACAGCACAGCAATTATCATAATAGTCATCGTAATCCTATTACCAACGCAGTTACCCTGGGAGAGGTCCTTAGGCCTGCCGGTTACAGGACACTTTTTTCAGGCAAGCACCACGGATTGGAAAATCCCATATACAGGGGGTTTGACCATTATTACGGACTAAAAGACGGTTGCTGTAACTTTTTTAATCCCGGAGACCAGCGCCCCGGTGAGGGCGCACCAGCCAGAAAAGGGGCTCCCGGAAACAAAAGAGTGAGAGAATGGTGTATTGACAGTGTAATGTACAGTCCATACACCCCCGAAGAAGATGATTTTTATACCACCGACTATTTTACCAATTATGCCCTGAAATGGATAGATGATTACAAAAACGAGGAGAAACCTTTTTTCCTGTACCTCTCCTATACGGCACCACATGATCCCCTTATGGCCTGGCCCGATGATATTGCCAAATACAAAGAC
>SLPB01000004.1 GCA_007132225.1 Bacteroidales bacterium
GAATGGCTGCCGGAGGTAATATCCATATTTTCCAGGTTAACCAGTTCGGCAAAATCAGCCACCAGAGGTATTCGCAAAAGCTGTTCCGCATCAAAATCGCCAAAATAATCACTCACGGTAAAAGTGAATATTTCAGTTTGACCTTGATCGCTGATGGGTATCTGGCCGCCGGCCTCGCGTGACCGAACCTGCCAGGCATACTGTTTGCCGGTCTCCAGGGGCAGGTTTTCGGCTGTATATATCATAACCGGTTGCATTGTGGTGATCCGGGCGTGCTCCCGGTTTGACTGTATTGCCTGAAGAGGCGCCTGACCTTTAAGCACTTCCACTATGATTACTTCATATTCAAACTGAAACATGGGCATTCCGATGATGGGTGTCCATGAAAAAACCGGGAAGACTGCAGGCGCGGTTCCTTCGTCAAAAGGAGAAAGCAATACCGGAGGCTGGGGAAACCTTACCTCAAATGAAGTATAGGAGGGAATTGAGCTTATCATGGTAAAAACAGATTCGGGTATAAGCTCAACCTCAAGGAGGTAATCACCCTCCGATATTATTCCTTCCCGTACAGCCTGTTCCTGAATTGTACGGGATATCATGTCTATTGGATCTTCTGCAAAGGTTACTGAGGGAATCTCATTGAAGGTGCGGTATATATAAGTTCCCGGTGTCAGTGATACCGGATAGGAGTTAAGGCGAAACAGCTGTTCCCCAAACCGGGAAAGAGTTATTTCAACTTTGAAAGAAACGGGTGCCGGATCCGGATTGTTGTAGATAATCTGGAACTGGTATTGGCCAAGGGTGAAGTTCCTTTCAATGTCACTGACATAAGGAGATTGCATAACAGGCGGGACTCCGGATACAATAACCTGTACGCTTCCCTGGGCAAAAGCATTTGAGGAGCATAGAAAAAACAATAACCCTGCCCATGTAAAAAAGAGATACCTGAGATCTTTCATAACCCGATAAATTAGTATTCAGGCCCTCCTTCTTTACTCCAAAGCTTTCTCCTTTCTTTCCAAAACCATATGTACATAAAGACAAATTCCGGAATTATTTTTTATATCAGCTTTCGGAAATCGATATATGTACTTTTCAATCCAGCTTCACCTGAATCATGGTGATTAAAAAATTCCGGATATATCCAGAATATTATACAACAATACGACAATTTTAATATAGGTGTCAAGTTTTTTATAAAATAAATTCAACAACAGGTTGTTTTTTAGTTCACTCCCGTTTACACCTAAAACCTTAATTTTCAAGATTTAATTTAGTCTCCATGTAATTATCGCCCAAATGCATATTATTTGAATAAGTATTATTTAGTTCAACGGTCGGTCGATAATTTAGCACAGTACTTCTTTCACACAGGCCGTAACAAATTATAAAAAACAAGAGTATACAGGATGTGCGGTATAGACAATTCCATAATTATAGTTTTTCGATTAACGAACTATGGTTACTATGATACATTTTATTTTACTGGGGTAAATATTTGATATTAATTTAAATTTCCAGTTACAATTTATCAATATATTGAAATTTGAATAAACTTAAAATCAAGGATTAAGCTTAATTGACGATTTGTATAAATGATAGATTACCTATTACTGGCATTATTTCTACCCTTATTGGTTTGTTTGTTCTGGTTCGTTGAACTGATTTTTACATCCGGGGAAACCCGCGGGGCTAAAAAGCACCTGTCGTTTTTTATGATATGCGGCCTTTTTTCCTTTTTGGGCGGATTGCTCTATTTCAAGGGAATTTTCAGCGTTTATGCCATTATTTATGTTGGAATCCTGGTTTTATCAATGGCTCAGATTCCGGCATTTTATTTATATCTTGTTTCCCTTACAGAAAATAGTTTAGGCATTAATACCTATTATAAACATTACGCCTTACCTTTTTTTTCCGGAGTAATAGTTGTATACTTTCATTACACATACATTTCCTATGAAGAATTGATATCTCTTATCGATAATTATTTCACTCCCTGGAAATTAAACCAAAAACAAAAAGTTACCTATTATGTAGATATTACATTGCGGAATGGTTTTGTTTTACTTGGTATTTTCTATTTAATTCTTATTCACTTGAAAGTGAAAGGGCATTTCAGAAAGGTATTGGATTATTACTTAGATGCTGAACCAAAAAAATTATCCTGGATAACCTTATCTACCGCACTATATCTTATATTAGTATTAATAGGGGGAACTCTTTTTAACTCACAAAGCAACGGGATAATATATAAAAATGAGATTATTACCTCAATACCTTTCCTGATAATGGCAATGATATTCTGGTATATCGGATTTTTGGGTAACAGGCAGCAGCTGAATGTAATTCCTGCTGTGGAGATGGATACCAAATCCCCGTTTATTCTAACAGAAACTTTAAGAAAAGATTTGGTTAACAAAATTAAACAAACCATAGAAAAGGATAAGCTTTACCTGGATCCGGACCTGTGCCTGCCTGATTTAGCAAGAAAAGTTGGTACCAACAGGTATTATTTGTCAAAAATAATCAATGATGAATTCGGCATGAATTTTAATAATTTTATTAATCAATACAGGATTACAGAAGCAACGGAGTTAATGAAAATACCGGATAGTGAGTATTCTTTGGCAGATATTGCAACAAAAAGCGGGTTTAACGTTTACATATCTTTTGTAAGAAGTTTTAAAAGATTTGAAGAACAGTCGCCAGATAAATATAAGCGCAAATTCAAAAATGGCTGTTTTGAGAAATAATGATTTAAACTTTTGCCAGCACTGATAAACTGTTGATTGTGATTTTTTAGTTAAATTGCATTCCGGACCATACAGATCGGAATTATTCGCACATTAACTTTTTATTAGATAACGACTGGTACCATATGCAAATTAATGTTGAGTTAGTTACAATTGGCAACGAATTGTTATCCGGAAATACCACGGATACAAATTCTGCATGGCTGTCACAACAGCTAAATTTGATTGGCTTACAGGTAAGCCGTATAACATCAGTTCCGGATATAAAGAAGGATATATTGAGTATCCTCGCTGAATCAGAAAACAGGGCAGATATAATTATAATGACCGGGGGACTGGGGCCCACCAGTGACGACATTACCAAGCCTGCATTGTGTGAGTTTTTTAATACCAAACTTGTTTTCAGAGCTGAAATATTTACCCACATAGAATCGCTTCTTTTTAAAAAACAATTGAAAATAAATGAATATAATAAAATGCAGGCTGAGGTACCTGAGTCAGCCTTGGTTCTGCATAATGATTTGGGAACTGCTGCAGGTTTGTGGTTTGAAAAAAACAATAAGTTTTTCATTAGCCTTCCAGGAGTTCCTTTTGAAATGAAAGGGCTATTTATAAATAAGGTTGCCCCAAAATTTCAGGAGCTTTTTAGTTTACAGGCAGTTTATTCTAAAACTATTATAACCCATGGAAGTTTTGAAGCACAACTTGCAGAAACATTAAAAGATTTTGAAGATGAGATGCCTGAAAATATGATGCTGGCATATCTTCCTTCCCCCGGAATAATAAGACTACGCCTGGTAACAACCGGAGATGATCTTGAAGAACTGAAAGCTGAAGTGAAAGGGCAGATTAACAAGTTACAGGAATTAATTCCTGAATATATAATTGGTTTTAATGAAGATACACTTGAGGAGATCATAGGTAAAATATTAATGGATAGAGGACAAAGCCTTTCTGTTGCAGAAAGTTGTACCGGAGGCAAAATAGCATCGCTGATAACCGGTGTTGCCGGTAGTTCAAAATATTTTAAGGGTGGTATTATAGCCTATTCCAATGAAATTAAAACAGATCAGCTGGCTATTGAAAAATCATTGCTTGAAAATTTTGGTGCTGTAAGTAAGCAAGTAGTTGAAAACATGGCCATTAATTCCCGCTTGCTTTTTAATACTGATTACTCTATCTCAGTTTCAGGAATCGCCGGTCCATCGGGTGGTACTAAAGAAAAACCGGTTGGCACAACCTGGATAGCAGTTTCAAGTAAATCAGCTACAAATTCACATGAATTCAGGTTTGGCGACAACCGGGAACGAAATATAACCAGGGCATCAATAACTGCTTTAAATTTGCTAAGAAAACTACTTACAGAGCCGGGTTAACTTATATCACTATTGCATAATTAACCAACCACAGATAATCAGGTGTAATGAATGATCTTTGATAAACAGGAATGGAGAAAATAAGTATTCAAATATAACATTCAGATTTAACACCAATAACCGGAAAACGAATATTATTGTTTTTTATCTCAATTGCAATTAAAAAAAGTATTAATTAATTTGACAAAGTCAATAAAATTTCCGACTTTTGCGCTCTGTTAAAAACCAAGTTCTAAATTCAATAGAAAATGTCACGAGTTTGTCAAGTTACAGGAAAACGCCTTATGACGGGGAATAATGTTTCCCATTCCAAGAGAAGGACCAAAAGAAAGTTTTATCCAAACCTCTTTACAAAGAAATTTTATTATCAGGAAGAAGATCGCTGGATTACATTGAATGTTTCAGCTTCGGGCATCAGACTGATAAATAAAAAAGGACTTCATAATGCGCTTAAGGATGCTAAAAATAGCGGCTATATCAATGTTTATTAAGTTAAAAATTAATTAATTATGGCAAAGAAAGGCAACAGGGTGCAGGTTATTTTGGAGTGCACAGAGCATAAGGAGAGTGGTATGCCGGGAACATCCCGATATATTTCCACAAAGAATAAGAAAAACACCCCTGAGAGACTGGAGATTAAAAAGTACAATCCAATCCTTAAGAAAATGACATCTCACAGAGAAATTAAATAATATATTATTATGGCAAAGAAAGTTGTTGCTTCACTGAAAAAAGCAGATTCAAAAAACCTTGTAAAGGTTGTAAAAATGATTAAGTCTGAAAAATCGGGAGCCTATAATTTTAAAGAAGATATAATAGGTAAAGAATTTACAAAAGAATTCTTTAAAGATAAATAGACACTCAGACTTATCTTTATCTGACAGCAAGCTTTCTTTTTATTAAAGAAGGCTTTTTTTATTTATAGAATAAATATTATGGTTGCATTTAAATTGTTTTCAGACAAAGGAAAAAAAGAGCACCTGGAACAGGGCCTGGAAAAAACCAGAGAATCTTTTTTTCGTAAACTCTCAAGAGCTGTAGTCGGCAAATCCCGCATTGATGACGATGTCCTTGATAATCTTGAGGAAGTTTTAATAAGTTCTGATGTTGGCGTTGACACTACTCTTAAAATTATTAATAAAATATCGAAACGTGCTGCAAAAGATAAGTTTATGGGCACTTCAGAGCTCAATTCTATTTTAAAAGAAGAAATAATATCTCTCCTGGAAGAGAATGATCTGAGTGCAAATGCCAGTTTCAATGCACCTGAGAAGGATACTCCATATGTGATAATGGTTGTTGGAGTTAATGGGGTTGGTAAAACAACAACTATAGGTAAGCTAGCTTATAAGTTTAAGGGACAGGGATATAAGGTAGTTATAGGAGCAGCCGATACTTTCAGGGCTGCCGCGATTGAACAACTGGAAATATGGGCACAAAGGGTAGGAGTGGACATAATAAAACAAAAACCTGGTGCTGATCCGGCATCTGTGGCATTTGACACCTTAAGTTCAGCCAAATCAAATAATGCTGATGTTGTTATAATTGATACGGCAGGAAGGTTGCATAATAAAATCAACCTGATGAATGAATTGTCAAAAGTTAAAAAGGTGATGCAAAAGATTATACCCGGCTCTCCTCATGAAATACTTCTGGTACTGGATGGTTCCACTGGTCAGAATGCTTTTGAACAAGCAAGGCAATTTGCCGCAACAACAGACGTAAATGCACTGGCAGTTACGAAACTTGACGGTACCGCAAAGGGAGGAGTGTTAATTGGTGTCTCCGATCAGTTCAAGATTCCTGTAAAATATATCGGGGTGGGAGAAGGGCCAGCTGATCTTCTGATGTTTGACAAGAACAAGTTTGTCTCCTCACTTTTTGAATAGATCTTATCCTGTAAATTTAACACACACCCTCTGCCACAAGCTTATTATATTATGTAATTTATAATCCTAATCCTTGAATACTATACAGGCAAAAACCATCAATGTGATTACCATGGGTTGTTCCAAGAACCTGGTTGACTCGGAGTTTATTATGGCAAAATTTGCTGCTGCCGGCTGGAAAGTCGAATTTGATGCCGATTCATTTTACCACGACCTGGTAATAATCAATACCTGCGGATTTATACTTGATGCAAAACAGGAGTCAGTTGATATGATTCTGGAGTATGCCCGTGCAAGAAAGACCGGGAAAATTGGCAAGCTGTGTGTTATTGGCTGTTTGGCAGAACGATATAAGAACGAATTGAAAAATGAAATACCAGGAATAGATTTAATTCATGGTATAAATTCAATTGAGGAATTAACCAGGGAATTCTGCCTCGATAATATTCAATGTTCAAATGAAAGATTTATAACTACTCCTTCACATTACGCATATTTGAAAATTTCAGAAGGGTGTGACAGAAAGTGTTCTTTTTGTGTGATTCCTGAAATCAGGGGCAAGCATATTTCCAGGCCCGTTGACATACTCGTTAATGAAGCCGAATTACTTGCTGGTAAAGGAGTCAGGGAATTAATTCTTGTTGCACAGGATCTTACCTCTTATGGTATTGACCTCTACGGCAAAAACATGCTGGCCAATTTATTGCTTCATCTGCAGTCTTTAAAAGGTATTGAATGGATACGCCTTCATTATGCTTTTCCGGAAGGATTTCCTGAGGAGGTACTTGAAATTATAAATGACAGTAAAGTTATTTGCAAGTATCTGGACATTCCTTTTCAGCACATATCCAACAAGATGCTGAAAATTATGCGCAGAGGAATAAACAGGGATAAAACACTTAACCTGATCAGCAAAATCAGGAAGAAGGTTCCAGGTATTGCTTTGAGGACAACATTATTAACAGGACATCCCGGGGAAACCATCGATGATTTCGATGAATTGAAAAGATTTGTTGAAACGGTCAAATTTGAACGTCTGGGTGTATTTTCCTATTCTCATGAGGAAAACACCCATTCCTGGAAAAGATTCAGGGATGACTTGCCGGACGAGGAAAAAGCACGGAGAGTTTCAGAAATAATGAATATACAGCAAGAAATATCTTTATCACTTAATGAAACTAAGATAGGCAAGATAATTAAAGCTGTAATTGACAGGCAAGATGATCAGTTTTATTATGGTAGGAGCGAATATGATTCTCCTGAAGTTGATAATGAAATAATTATAAAAAAATCCGAAACCCTTGTTCCCGGTACTTTTCACAAGGTCAAAATCACAGGGGCAGGAGAGTTTGACCTCTTTGCAGAATTAGTAAAAAGGTAGGATTATAAAATTATCCCTTTAATTTAAGCTGAAAAAACGCTCAATTATGAGCGTTTTTTTTTGGAAAAACAAAACGCATTACTTTTTCTGTCTTTCCGAAGTCTCGCCTGCCTTGTTTTCAAAAGTAATTTTTATGCTGTCTGTTTTTTTGGTATATCCTACAAGTAATACATCCCCTTCCTTAAGTTCGGACTTAATTATTATCTCAGCTAAAGGATCCTCCAGATACTTTTGTATGGCCCGGTTTAGCGGTCTTGCACCAAATTCTATATCATAGCCTTTTTCAGCAACATAATCTTTAGCTGCCGGTGATATTTTAACCTTGTAACCAAGATCGTTCATACGTGAATAAAGACCTTTAAGTTCAATATCAATTATCTTGTGAATATCCGCCTTTTGCAAGTGATTGAAGGTAATTACATCATCGACCCGGTTAAGAAATTCAGGAGCAAATGCTTTTTTAAGAGCTTTATGTATGATGCTCTTCATATATTCATTGGATGAGGCTTCCCTTGCACTGGTAGAGAAACCAATGCCCTGTCCGAAATCTTTAATCTGCCTTGTTCCTATGTTGGAGGTCATTATAATTATAGTATTCTTAAAATCAACTTTTCTCCCAAGACTATCGGTAAGTGTCCCTTCATCCAAAACCTGAAGAAGGATATTGAACACGTCAGGATGGGCTTTTTCAATTTCGTCAAAAAGCACTACTGAATAAGGATGTCTTCGGACTTTTTCAGTAAGCTGTCCACCCTCTTCATAACCAATGTAGCCCGGGGGGGCTCCAACAAGACGGGACACAGAGAATTTTTCCATATATTCGCTCATATCAATGCGAACAAGGTTGCTGGCGCTTTCAAAAAGATATTCGGCAAGCACTTTGGCGAGCTGGGTTTTGCCAACTCCCGTGGGTCCGAGAAAGAAAAACGAACCAATAGGCTTATTCGGATCTTTAAGGCCGGCCCGGTTCCGCTGGATGGATTTAACGATATTATTTATAGCTTCATCCTGTCCTACGACCCTGTTTTTTATTTCCTGTCCCATTTTCAGCAACCTTACACCCTCGGCTTGTGCCACTCGTTGCACTGGTACTCCTGTCATCATGGCAACAACCTCTGCTACCTTGTCATCATCAACCAGTTGACGGTTTTTTGATAACTCCTTTTCCCATTTTTGTTTTTCACTCTCCAACAGATCCAGTAATTCTTTTTCCTTATCACGCTGCCTTGCAGCAAGCTCAAAATTCTGATTTTTTACTGCCTTAACCTTGTCCTGTCTTGCAGTGTCTATTAGACCTTCCAGCTCCAGAATACGTTCGGGAACGACTATATTTGATATGTGCACACGGGAACCTGATTCGTCAAGTGCATCGATAGCCTTATCAGGCAAATGACGATCTGATATATACCGGCCTGTGAGACTAACACATGCATTTATCGCTTCCGGGGAGTAATAAACATTATGATGATCCTCGTATCTTTCTTTTATATTATTAAGAATCTCTATTGTTTCTTCCGGGCTTGTGGGGTCGACCATTATTTTTTGAAATCTGCGCTCAAGTGCACCATCCTTTTCAATATGCTGCCTGTACTCATCCAGTGTGGTGGCACCAATACACTGAATCTCTCCACGAGCAAGAGCAGGTTTCAGCATATTTGCAGCATCAAGGGATCCTGTGGCACCACCTGCACCAACAATAGTATGTATTTCATCAATAAAAAGAATTATCTGATTAGTCTTGGCCAGCTCATTTAAAATGGCTTTTATCCTCTCTTCGAACTGACCACGATATTTTGTGCCGGCAACTATTGATGCCAGATCAAGAGTTATAACACGTTTGCCAAAAAGCACCCTTGAAACTTTCTTTTGTATTATTCTCAATGCCAATCCTTCAACTATGGCAGATTTACCAACACCCGGATCACCAATAAGAATGGGGTTGTTTTTTTTCCGGCGACTGAGAATCTGGGCCAGTCTTTCAATCTCATGTACCCTTCCTACAATAGGGTCAAGACGGTTCTCTTCCGCAGCTTTTGTCAGGTCAATACCAAAATTATCAAGCACCGGTGTATCGGAGCCGGACTTAGTACCAGGCCCCTGCGAAGGTTTACCGCTGCCACCACCCCCGAACGGACCTTTAGCATCATCGTCATCTTCACTTGGAAAATCTGCCTTAGCCTCCCGCTGCTTCTGATCAAACTCATCTTTAAAAACAAAATAGTCAATATTCTCAGATTCAAGTAACTGGCTTATAAGATTGGTTTCATCCTTTAAAATAGCAAGCAGCAGATGGCCGGTATCAATGGTATCGCTCTTTAATGATCGTGCTTCAAGATAGACTAACTTTAATACTCTCTCTGCAGTTTTTAACAAAGGAATATTTTCCATATCAGCCGGAGATAATTCCGTATTGGTGCGGAGATGATTCTCGACAGTTTTCCTTATTGCGGCAAGATTTAAGCCCATTGAAACAAGTATGTCAATTGCAATGCCTTCACCGTCACGTAAAATACCAAGAAATATGTGTTCAGAACTTATATTGATGTTGCCCAGGCGTATAGCTTCTTCTTTGCTATAGGACAACACATCTTTTACTCTCTGTGAAAATTTAGCATCCATAATTCAATATAATTATCGGAAATTCAGTATTATTTTTATTTAAGTAATATTACAAAGTTAATAATAAAATTATTAAGAAACCTCCATCCGGAGTTTTTCAAAAACACTAGTAATATAGTAAAATATGTGTGTTTTGATATCTAAAGATACAGCCGGATGGATCCCTTATGTTACTTCGTTACACAAAATAAAATGGATAAACACTAGGTATCTGTAAATTGAAAAGCATATTAACCGTTATGTGAATCTGTAACATCCTGCTAAATAAATTAATAACCATACTTTATAACCATGATAAGATGTTAATAATTATGAGATTTTTCAGATTAATATTAAACAATTTATGGCTAAATTAGCGCCTTATATTTTATAGGATATGCCGCTCCCGGCAATTAAAATATCCTTAGTAAAACATATTGATTTAATTGCCTCTGTTTTTCGAATTATTATTATACAAAAGTTTCAAAACTAAATTATTCTTATGTCTAAAGGAATTCAATTATTAACAGTGAATATTGAGGAAGAGATGAAATCGGCATACATTGATTATTCAATGTCTGTTATTGTTTCCAGAGCACTTCCTGATGTACGTGACGGTTTAAAACCAGTTCATCGCAGGGTACTTTTTGGGATGTCAGAACTTGGCATTGTGTCTAACAGGGGGCATAAAAAATCCGCCAGAATAGTAGGAGAGGTTCTGGGTAAGTATCATCCTCATGGTGATTCTTCTGTGTATGAAGCAATGGTAAGAATGGCACAAACATGGTCTTTACGTTATCCACTGGTAGATGGTCAGGGAAACTTTGGTTCGGTAGATGGCGATAGTCCGGCCGCTATGAGATATACGGAGGCTAAGCTAAAAAAGATAGCTGAGGAAACTCTGGCAGATTTGGATAAAAATACAGTTGATTTTCAGCTAAATTTTGACGATACCCTTGAAGAACCTACAGTTCTTCCAACGAAAATACCAACTCTCCTGATTAACGGAGCCTCGGGTATTGCTGTGGGGATGGCAACAAATATGCCACCTCATAATCTCTCAGAAGCAATAGATGCCATTATTGCATACATTGAAAACAGGGATATAGAAATCGCAGAATTAATGCAACACATTACCGGGCCTGATTTTCCTACGGGTGCAATAATATATGGTACCCAGGGAATCCGGAATGCATTTGAAACCGGGAAAGGCAGAATAGTGGTGAGAGCAAGAACAGAAATTGAAACAACACCAACCGGCCGTGCAAAAATTATTGTTACCGAAATACCATACCTTGTAAATAAGGCTGAATTAATAAGAAAAACAGCAGAGCTAATTAATGACAAAAAACTCGAAGGTATCTCATATATAAATGACGAGTCTGACAGGAAGGGCATGAGGATTATTATTATCCTTAAAAAAGAGGCAGTTGCTAATGTTGTATTAAATAATTTATATAAATATACCCAGCTACAGACAAGTTTTAGTGTCAATAATATTGCACTGGTTAATGGCCGGCCCAGAATGCTTAATCTAAAGCAGATTATTTCCTATTTTGTCAAGCATCGTCATGAAGTTGTAATACGTCGTACCCAGTTTGATCTTGAACAATCAGAAAAAAAAGCTCATATACTTGAGGGACTGCTAATTGCATTGGATAACCTGGATGAAGTAATAAGGTTGATCCGTTCTTCAAAAACACCGGAAGAAGCCAAAGCAGCTCTTACGTCCAATTTTGAGCTTACTGAAATACAGGCCAAGGCAATCCTTGATATGCGTTTACAAAGACTTACAGGACTTGAAAGAGATAAAATAAAGCGTGAATATGATGAATTAATGAAACTCATAGAATACCTGAGAAGTGTTCTGGAGAGCGAAGACTTGAGAATGCAGGTAATCAAAGATGAATTACAAGGAATTAAGGAAATTTATGGGGATAATCGCAGAACTGAGATAGTGCCGGACGAAGGCGAATTTAATCCTGAAGATTTTTATGCGGATGACTCTGTTGTTATAACTATATCACACCTGGGGTATATCAAGCGCACTGCTCTTACTGACTACAGAACCCAGAAAAGAGGAGGATTCGGGGCCCGTGGAAGCATCACCCGTGATGAAGATTTTCTTGAGCATTTATTTATCGCCACCATGCATAATACAATGCTGTTTTTTACTGAAAAAGGCAAATGTTACTGGCTGAAGGTTTATGAAATACCTGAAGGAGCAAAGGCTTCTAAAGGACGTGCAATACAGAATATTATAAATATTGAACCAGATGACAAAATAAAGACTTTTATTAACGTTAAAAATCTTTCTGATCCGGAGTTTATTAAGAATAACTATATTCTTTTGTGCACTGCACGTGGAGTAATTAAAAAAACTGCTATTGAAGCATATTCCAGGCCAAGGGCTAACGGCATAAATGCAATAAATGTTCGGGAAGGAGATTGTTTGATTGAAGCCAAATTAACAGGCGGAAAAGCTGAAGTTGTCATAGCCGTGCGTAGCGGAAGAGCAATAAGGTTCCCGGAATCTTATGTCCGTCCAATGGGACGCACTGCCAGTGGGGTAAGGGGGATAACCCTGGCCAACGAAGATGACAGAGTGGTGGGCATGATTTGTGTTGAAGAAGAAAAAAAGGATGTGCTGGTAGTATCTGAAAATGGATACGGAAAACGCTCTTTACTTGGCGATTACAGAATTACTAACAGGGGGGGCAAGGGGGTTAAGACCATGAATATAACTGAAAAAACCGGCAAGCTTATAAATATAAAGGATGTGGTTGATTCAGATGATTTGATGGTTATAACTAAATCTGGTACCATCATAAGACTTGAAATAAAAAAAATCAGAACAACCGGACGTACAACACAGGGAGTCCGGTTAATTAATTTACGTGAAGGTGAGTATGTTGCATCTGTTGCTATTGTTGAAGAAAACGATTCAGAAGATGAGATTGTACTTGATGAGGATGGTACTGATAATAACAATGATACCTTAAATTAATGTTTTTGGCAAGATATTTGAGTTTCTTTAAAAAGAATGATGTACATTCGTATTTTATTTTTAAAATTGAACTTAAAAAAATATTTAAAATCTTTATTATGAAACAATTTTTAATTATTTCGCTTGCAGTTTTCGGTTTTTCTGTTACTACAAATGCACAGGTAAATGCCGGACTGGATGGTCAGGGGCTGGACCGTGATGCAATTGAAAGACGACTTGAGAGGAATGACAGCAGAATAGAACACGACAGGCACAGCGAGAATCCGAAAACCTGGGTTGACCGGGGTATCATTTTCCAGGACATGTTTGATATAAATACCGAGTTTATTTATTTTGGCATGGCCCAGGAAGAGTTAGTTCTATTTATGGGTGAACCCAATGAAATACGGACTGAAGAGACAGATTTCAGTGTCAGAACCATACTGGTATATGATAATATTGAAGTTTTTTTCGAAGAAGGGGCATTGGTAAGTTACATGGAGCTTGATGTTATGCATGAGGATCCGCTAAACGAAGCATATAATGCATTTCAGACAGCAATTAAACTTCAGGAGGAAGAAGAATTAAGCTTTTTTCAGAGAATTTTCAGGAGTAACCAGGAGAGGAGACTCCAGAATGCATTTGATCGTCTCTATGGACAGTTTATAAATGATGCTGTGGTAAAGTATGAAAGAGATGATTTTTCACAAGCATATAACTCATTCAGCAAAGCAATTGATGTTGCTGATTCGCCATTTTACCTGGAGCCATTGGATGAAAACATTGTTTTCAATACCGGATTCGTGGCTACGCTGGCAGGAAATGTTGAGGAGGCATTGAAATATTACAACAGGGCAAGAGAAATGGATTATGACGATGTAAGCCTTTATATTCTTATTTCGGATTCATACCTCCAGCTTGGAGATTCATTGAGAGCTGAAAATGTGCTACAGGAAGGGTTTGAAAAATTCCCTGCTGAGAATTCTATCCTGGTCGAACTTGTAAACTTTTACCTGGAGTCAGGAAAATCAGAGGATGCACTTGAATATCTTCAGCTTGCAAAAGAGCAGGAGCCGGATAATCCGACCTTCCATTACGCAGAAGGCACTCTTTACGAAAGACTTAATGAACCTCAAAAAGCTGTGGAAGCCTATAAGGCAGCAATTGAAATAGAGCCTGATTTTTTCGAAGCTAATTTTAATCTTGGTGTCTACTATTATAATCAGGCAGTCAATCTTCTTCAAGAAGCTCAGGATATTACTGATAATGTTGAATATGAAAAGGCAAGAGACGCTGCTTATGATGAAATGGCATATGCACTTCCATATTTGGAAAGAGCTCATAAATCACAACCTGATAATATTGACACAATGGAAACACTGAGAATTATCTATTATAGGCTGGACCGTGAAGAAGAGCTTCGGGAAATGTATGAAAAGCTTGGAAGGGAATTTGAAGAATAAACCACCAATTATTGCATTGCAATAGATATTTTGCAAAAAGGGAAGGGCCGGAATAATATATTCCGGTCTTTTTGTATTAGAAAGCTTTAATCATAAAAACTCTACTTAACATAATATTTATTATAGGACAAACAAAGGGAAATTGCGACCAGGCCTGAAAGGCATGGTTAACATAGATCGAATAAAGCCGTAATCCGGTTTCGGCCTTCAATAGCAATTATTCAGTATCAATAGATAAGACTTTCGATAAACCAATTTTGATCTCGTCC
>SLPB01000049.1 GCA_007132225.1 Bacteroidales bacterium
TATTTATATGCGCAGCCTTGAGCGCAGCTGGGAGATTAAAAGGATAGAACAGATGCCCTGGTTTAATTTCACTTATGGGGCATATACCGGTAATGATTGTGAAACAGGGCCTGCGGTTCAATTCCTCAGGGAGTGGCCACTGGATCCTGTTCAGCATAACTTTTCCAACTCACACCGTGATGACCTCTTTGTAGAAGATGGTTATAAATCATATGAAGGTGCACTCAAAAGACTTTCTCTTCGTGAAACTTCTGCCATAAGGGCACACCGCAGGGCTATCCACCTTGATGGGGGTAATTCCGGGGCCAGGATGTTAGAACCCAGCGGGTTTTTGAGGGATTACTGGATGGGCAGGTATTATGGCATGATAGAAGCGCCTGAAACTACCGATCCTGAACTGATCTCAGTAGAGAGAAGGGAAAATTACTATCCTGGTGCAAAACCCTGGGACGGACCGCCAAGGCCCGATGTGGGATTCTGATATAAAGTCCGGATTTCGTTTAGAAGTCTGTGGTCCAAAAAAGCCTGTCTGTTTTTTCCCAGTCAGGCTTTTTAACATCTATGAAAATAATGATTGATGTAAAAATTCTATTTACATTCCCGGTGGGGGCAGATAAAAAGACCCATTGACAAATTACCTAAATATATTAACGCTAATTTTGTTATTTTTATAGTTACCTGATGAACGAACCTGGTTTTTATCCTGAAATCATCACTCACAGTTTGTATACTGAATGAATTTAACCATTGAAAATATTCTGTTAATTGGCTCATTGTTGCTTTTGGTGAGCATTATTGCAGGTAAGGCTTCTTTCAGATTTGGTGTTCCTACTTTAATATTGTTCCTGGCCATAGGAATGATTGCAGGGTCTGAGGGTCTGGGTATACATTTCGATGATCCTGCAATTGCGCAGTTTATCGGTATAGTATCTCTGAATTTCATTCTGTTTTCCGGTGGTCTTGATACTGACTGGGCATCAACCAGGCCAATTCTCTGGCAGGGAGTTACTTTATCCTCACTTGGAGTCTTGCTTACTGCAATTACATTGGGCGTTTTCGTTTGGGTAATTACAGATTTCACGATTTACGAAGGATTACTTTTAGGAGCCATTGTTTCTTCCACTGATGCTGCTGCTGTGTTCTCTATACTGCGTTCAAAACGGCTGGCTCTAAAAAGTAAACTGCGTCCCACCCTGGAGTTGGAGAGTGGAAGTAATGACCCAATGGCCTATGTGTTAACTATTCTATTTTTGGGATTGGTGATAAATCAGGAAAAAAGCCTTGTTTCAGTTATACCACTATTTCTTCAGCAGATGATTATTGGCGGATTGGCAGGATATCTCTTCGGGAAGGTCAGTATATATATTATAAATAAAATAAAGCTTGATTTTGAGGGACTTTATCCTGTACTGGTCATTTCTTTGATGTTTATAACATTCTCTACAACTGATTTTATCGGGGGTAACGGGTTTTTAGCGATCTATATATGTGCTGTCTACCTCGGCAATCAGGATTTTATTCATAAGAAGTCCATCTTAAAGGTTTTCGATGGTCTGGCATGGCTGATGCAGATAGTATTGTTTCTTACCCTAGGTTTACTGGTGTTCCCGACACAGATAGTTCCAATAATTGGTATTGGGATTCTTATCTCACTGTTTTTGATCTTCATTGCCCGTCCCTTAAGTGTATTTGTGAGTTTAATACCATTCAGGATGAGGCTCAGAAGGCGAATTTACATTTCATGGATAGGTTTAAGGGGTGCAGTCCCGATTGTGTTTGCCACATATCCACTTATAGCAGGCGTTGAAAAGGCAAATATGATTTTTAATATCGTGTTTTTTATATCAGTAACCTCTGTATTAATTCAGGGTACTACTTTATCTCTTATAGCAAAATGGCTGCATGTTGACCTGCCTGAAAAAGTCAAGCCAAAATCCTCTGTTGAACTTTTTCTATCCGATCGAGCTAAAACTGTAATGGCTGAAATTGAAATACCAGAAGATGCTTATGCGGTCGGGAAAGAAATTGTTGAATTACATTTTCCTAAGACATCTTCGATTGCTGTAATAAACAGGAATGGAAAGTTTATTACTCCAAGCGGCTCAACGGTTATAGAACCAAATGATGTACTGATAGTTATAGCAGATAATCAGCAAAGTATCCATCAGGTATATGAGAGTCTTGAAATTAATAAGCCAGCATGATTATTCTTACCGGGAAGAAGAAACACGGCAACGGGAGGTAGTAAAAAATGCATGACCCCAAAAATGATGAAGCCTTCACCATTGGAAAAGCAAAGAAATAAAATGCACAAAGACAAATAACTATAACAGCCAGAACAAAAAAAGCTTAAAAATGTTATAATAAAAATTGAAAAAATTGTAATTTTAAAAAGAGCCAGGCATCAGCAAACCGGTCATGCATAAAGATGCATCTTCGGTAATACCGGATAAAGAAGTAATTTTAAAAGGAACAGCTTATGGCGGTTTCAGAAAAACAACAACCATCCAATGGCAAGCTCTGGCACAATATGGAAGTCAGGGATGTGTTGGAAGAGCTGAAGGTCTCCCCGGAAAACGGCCTGTCTGACCAGGATGTTCATTCACGCCTGCAGAAATATGGCAAAAACAAACTTCCCGAGGCCAAAAAGCGCGGCTGGCTTTTGCGATTAATATCCAAATTCAAGAATATACTGATATACCTTCTCCTGGCAGCGGCATTGATCACTGCGCTGATGGATGAGTGGGTGGAAACTTTTGTTATCCTGGCAGTAGTACTTATCAACGTATTTATCAGTTTCATTCAGGAAGGGCGGGCGGAGAAAGCCCTGGAAAGTATCCAACAAATGCTTTCTCTTGAAGCCCGGGTGATCCGTAACTCTGATCAACATACCCTGAATGCCGAGGAACTGGTACCCGGCGACATTGTGATGTTAAACTCCGGGGATAAGATCCCTGCAGACCTGCGCATCATCAAATCAAAAGATCTGCGTGCTGAAGAATCTCCGCTGACAGGCGAATCAGAGGAAGTGGATAAGCAGCCCGGAATCGTTGATCGGGATGCAGTGCTCGGCGACCGCAGCAATATGGGCTTCAGTGGAACTACCGTGACCTTTGGACAGGCCAGGGGAGTAGTCGTTGCTACCGGTGAGGATACCGAGATCGGAAAAATCACCGGGATGATATCGGAAGTAGAGGAAACCCGGACTCCTCTGATGCAGAAAATCGACGGCTTTGGCAAACTACTTTCGGTTATCATCGTGGTGATGGCTTCAGGATTCTTCACCATCGCTTATTTATTTCGGGACTTCAGTCTGCATGAAGCCTTCATGGCCGCCATCAGCATAGTAGTTGCTTCTATTCCCGAAGGACTTCCCGCCATCATGACCATTACCCTGGCAATCGGCGTTCAGCGAATGGCTAAACGCCGTGCCATCATCCGCCGTCTTCCGTCGGTTGAAACACTTGGTGCCGTATCGGTTATTTGCTCTGACAAAACAGGTACCCTCACCCGCAATGAGATGACTGCCAAAAGCATTATAACTTCAAATAATAAGTACCAGGTAGAAGGCTCGGGATATTCCCCGAAAGGGAAAGTACTCAGCGAAGACGGACAGGAAGCAGATGTTTCCACTGATCCGGCCCTTGAAAAAATGCTCTGGTCCATGTGGCTTTGCAATGACTCGAAACTCAAAGAGGAAAACGGCAACTGGAAACTCGATGGTGCCCCTACAGAAGGCGCGCTTCTGACTTTATCCTGGAAGGCAGGGATGGATGAACTCAAATCTGAACGCATTGACTCCCTGCCATTTGCTTCGGAGCGAAAATATATGGCAACACTAAACACAGTTGAGGATAAAACCTATATTTTTGTGAACGGAGCTCCCGAAAGATTAATTGATCTTTGTCAAAAGCAGTATAATGGCAATGATATCCAGTCTGTGGACAGGGAATTCTGGCAGCAGCAAATGGAGGTGCTTGCAGATCAGGGTCAAAGAGTGCTTGGTTCAGCCTTTAAGGAGCTAATATCCCGCCAGGAAAGCCTGGAAGAAAAACACCTTGAAGAAGGATTAATATTTTTGGGATTTACTGGTATCATAGACCCTCCCCGTGAAGGGGTGATTGATTCGATAAGGGAGTGCAGGGAAGCAGGAATCCGCCCGGTCATGATCACCGGTGATCACGCTGTTACAGCATCTGCTATTGCCCGGGACCTGGGAATGGAGCAGGAACAGGAAGCCATTACCGGCAAACAGCTGGAAGAAATGCAGGAGGAAAAGTTACGGGAAGTGGTAAAAACACACAATGTGTTTGCCCGTACCAACCCCGAGCACAAACTAAAGATTGTGCAAGCCCTGCAGGACGATAAACTCCTTTGTGCCATGACCGGGGACGGCGTTAATGATGCCCCAGCCCTGAAAAAAGCAGACATAGGCATCGCCATGGGAATAAAGGGAACAGAGGTATCCAAGGAAGCCTCGGAAATGGTCCTTACCGATGACAATTTCGCATCCATCGTCAATGCCGTAGAGGAAGGGCGTACAGTCTATGATAACCTGAAAAAAACCATACTCTTTCTGCTACCGGCTAACGGTGCAGAAGCACTGGTGATCATTTCGGCCATCGTCCTGGGAAGGACATTGCCCATAAGTCCTGTTCAGATACTATGGATTAACATGGTGTCTGCAGTTACCCTGGCACTTGCACTATCTGTAGAACCCATGGAGCATAAAGTAATGAAGCGGCCTCCCAGGGATCCCGCAAAGCCAATTTTGGGAGGCTACTTTGCATGGAGAGTAATCTTTGTTTCATTACTTAGCGGTAGCCTGACCTATCTGGCATTTAACATGGTGTATAACGGAGGGGAGATCAGCCTTCCTCTGGCCCGGACACTTGCTGTCAACACGCTGGTGGGGGGGCATGTTTTTTATCTTCTTACCTGCCGTAAATTGTACGATTCAAGCTTTAGTAAAAACTTTTTTGACAACCCCTATGTTTTCCTGGCAATAGCCATATTAATCGGCTTGCAACTCATATTGACCTATGTGCCTTTTATGAACAGTCTTTTCGACACTCAGCCACTTCCTTTTACCATGTGGATTTATCCATTAATGGCCGGCCTAACCGTTTTTTTCCTGGTTGAACTTGAGAAATTTATATCCGGGAAGATCGCTAAATAGTTAGTCCACTCCGCATTACCCAGGGGAAGCCTTACCTGTTACATTAACCGGAACCAGTTATAGCCAATTTCATAAGTAAATATTCCTCAACTATGTTATTCCAGACCACGATATTTATCAATTCAGCAATTTTTATCAGCAATTCTGAAAGCTTATGAAAATCAGAAGCCCGGGATTTACGTTCCTTTGACCCACCTGATCTTAAGCACAGTGGGTATATTTATATAGCTGGCTTATTGATATAACTTAAGCTCAACAAAGGATCAGTTAAGGAGATTAAATGATATTGCTGGCTTGTTAAATACCATCAACCTTGGGCAAGTTTCATTTTAATCCCGGTTTTGATTAAAATCAATTATTTTTTATCTTCTTTTTTATCTTCTTTTTTGCCACTGCCATCATCTTTCCCTTCCCCTAATGTTTCAGGAAATAAATATTTCAGCTCCACAGGCAGCGGAAAGGCGATAAGTGAACCTTGCTGGCTGGCTATTTCTGGAAGTGTTCTCAATAGCCTGATATAAAAAGCTCCTTTCTCAGTATTCAGAATTTTTGCTGCTTCCCGGATCCTGCCGGCAGCCTGCTTTTCACCTTCAGCCTGCACAATGACCGCCCGCCGTTCCCTTTCAGCAGTAGCCTGCCTGGAGATAGCTTTTTGAAGGGCTTCGGGTATGACTACGTCTTTAATTTCGACCGTTGTTACCTTGATACCCCATGGATCAGTTGCTTCATCCAGGATGCTCTGGATTTTCATGTTCAGCTTTTCTCTTTCTGATAAGAGCTCGTCCAGCTCCGCCTGCCCAGCAACGCTGCGCAAGGTGGTTTGAGACAGCTGTGCGGTTGCCATAGCAAATTCTTCAACATTAACAACAGCACGGTTAGGATCGACCACCCGGTAATAAACCACTGCGTTTACATTGGTGGTTACGTTGTCTTTTGTGATCACTTCCTGGGAAGGAACATCCAGGGTGACAATACGCAGAGAGATACGCTTAACTCTGTCGATACCAGGTATAATCAAAATAAATCCGGGACCTTTAACATCTATCAGCCGTCCTAAACGAAATACTACTAGTCTTTCATATTCCCTGACAATTTTAATTGCCATTACAATGAAAGCAAATATGACAATTATTGCCGGTATCCATATGTTGCCCTCAAATAATAATTCTAACATAAGACATACCTCCGTTTTTGTGGTTAATCAAAATTTTGTATATCTAAGTTACGAAAATTTCCAATTTCAGAAAAAAATTTGTCAATAAGTTTGCTTAATCATGATTTTGGCCATCCCGATCAGAAATATCAGATCACCGTTTCCACTTTCAACGTCTGATCTATTCTGTAGAGGTTTTGTTGTTTTTTTCATTTTTCGGGAGTTGCACCCATAGTATCAATGTTTCTGCTTTTACTACTTCTACTTCCCTTCCGGCCGGTATTGTTGAACCATCTATACTGCGGGCGCTCCAGTACTCTCCCCTGGCTTTTATCCGACCCTCCGGATTAAGTTCATTGACAGTCACTCCTTTTTGGGGCGGGGTAAAATGTTCACTGCCGCCGGTCCAACGACGACGGCTTTGTATGACCCGTTGTATAACAACCACCATAATAATAACCAGTCCCAGTACTACACCTGCTACAGTTACTATAAAAGAGGGATACCAGTCAGTTGCCATCAATGGTTCAACGGGCAGCATTATAGCACCTACGGCAAGAGAGATTGCTCCCCCTATTCCAAGTACCCCAAAGCCTGAGGTGAAAATTTCTGCCATAATCAGGCCAAGTCCCACGAGTAGCAGAATAATACCGGTAGTATTTACATCAAACAAACCAATTCCATATACTCCCATAATTAGAAGAATCAGTCCGCCAACCTCGGGAACTATAGTCCCCGGAGCACTCAAACCCAGATAAATACCAAGGAAACCGACCATTAAAACCAGGAAAGCTGTCTGCGGATTACTGAGCCAGTTTTGAAATCTTTCCGCGAGAGTCATTTCCCCCTGTTCGATGGGTGCATCAGCAGTGTTCAATTTGTGGATTGTACCCAGCTTTTTAATTTCTTTCCCATCAATTTCATTCATTAATTCAGGTACATTACCGGCAATGTAATCTATCATGCCTTTTTCCAAAGATTCCCCGGAGCCAAGAGAAAGGTTTTCAGTAACAAATCTTTCGGCAATATCGCCGGGCCTCCCCTGCCCTTCAGCTGTATTACGCATGTAAGAGGCATAAAATGTGACAGTTTTTTCACCTGCGTCACTGGCTCCTTCTGCTGAAATAGCGACAGGTTGGGCAGCGCCTATAGTAGTACCCGGAGCCATAGCAGCAATATCAGATGCCATTAATATAAAAGTGCCCGCTGATCCGGCAATAGCTCCTGAGGGAGCAACAAGGACCGCTACAGGCAACGGGGCATTCAATATTAATTCATTAATTTTCATAGTGGCTTCAACTAAACCACCGGGAGTGTTTATTCGGACTACCAGCAATTGCGATTCCATATCAATGGCATTATCAATCTGGCGTTCGATGAAATTTTTCTGTCCGGCGGTTATAACATCCTCAACTTCTATCAGGTAAACAGTCCGGGCGGAACCAGGAGTGGTTGAATATGCGGGTAAGGCAAATATTAAAGTGGAGGTTATCAAAAATAATAATATGGCAACCAGCAGGTATTTATTTATTTCAAATATCTTCATATTGATCTCTTTGATCTCTAAGGCTTATTGAAATTAAATATGTTAACACAATTTATCTATTAAATTTAACGATTTAATTATTATTTTCAACATGGCACGGTACTCTTTATCCCTGTTTTTTCACTCAACAAATAGGATTTTATTATGTAAAATTACGTAATTTAAATATACACGGCCCATACAGATGGCTCTACAATGTGTATGTTGCCCGGTAAACTTTGTAAAAACAATGAGTCTAATACCATAATCGGTAAATATAACATTATGAGCAGCTTAAAATTGACAAAGCACCCAATGTTCATTCTACAAGATATCGGGTTAAAAATGCTGAGCATCTGCTTGAAAAAATAATCAGAAAAAACATTGAAAGAAAAACAAGCATAAATTATGAAAATTACTCGGGTAAAATAACAGATCTGGTGGTAGTCAGAGCCTTGCATATATATAAAAGAGACTGGAGAAATATAGATGCGTTTATAAAAAGTAACTGGGATTTACTGAAACATCCAACAGTCTATTTTCGTGAAGGTAATGCCACCACCTGCCATGGACCCTTGCTGTCAACAGGCTGGCGGGAATATTTTTTTATCGTCTTACCAGCCGTAAATCTTAATATTCAAGCTTTAGCAGAAACTTTTTTGACAACATGAATATTTTTTTTGCAATAGCAATATTGTCCCGTAAAGAATTTTCTGGTTAAACATATTGGCCAGTTCTTTGTTTTAAATTACGGTAAAAAGAGTCAAACTACAAATTCGTTATATGAAACAGAAGATCTTTCAAATAAACCAGATTCCGGGATACATGCTCATTCGCCTCATCCTGGGATACGTCTTCCTTGTAGCAGGACTGCAGAAGTTCATCTTTCCCGATGACATGGGTCCGGGCCGATTTATTGAAATGGGTTTTCCGGCTCCGGAATTCATCGCTTATTTTGTTGGCTTCTTTGAAACCCTGGGGGGGATTCTTATCTTGATCGGGCTGGCTTCCCGGCTAGCTGCCATTCCCATTGCAATTACAATGATTGTAGCTATTATCACCACTAAATTCCCCCAGTTATCAGAAGGTTTCTGGACTTTTGCCCATTCCGCAAGACTCGACATATCCATGCTTCTAACGAGCATCTTTGTCATCTACAATGGATCGGGAAAGAATTCTCTTGATGAAAAGCATTTCGGTAATCAGGCTCCTTAGCGGACATCAAAAAACATAATACTAATTAAACCCTGCGCATAAATTAAAACCTGTGCGCAGAATAAACAACGCCATCGTTTGTTCAGATGATGTTGTGGTTTTTATTACACAAAGGCTGATTCAGGATTATGTGTAATAAGAGGAATTATTGCAAGACCCGTCCCGGATTTCCGGGAAATTCTCCATGCCCTTACCCGCCAATGAATAAAATTTTAATCCCATTAAACCTTTTTAAATAAAACTGTCCAAGTAATTGACTGATTCAAATAAAAAGAAAAAATATGAGACTTATAATGCTTTCCCTATTTGCCACTATTTCTTTGACAGCATATGCACAGCAAGGAGAAAGGCAACAAGGTTCCCGGACAGGAATTCAGGAAGAGGTAACTGTGACAGGTGTTGTTATGGATTCAGATGATAAGTCTCCCCTTATTGGGGCTCATGTTTCTTTTGTCCACCAGAGGGATACAACCAGGATATTCCATACAAAGACAAATCATGATGGTGAATTCTCGATAAAACTTTCCCGGGGCAGATATAACCTTAAAGCTACTTTTGTAGGATACCAGACACTTATCCTTGATGGAGACCAGGCTGTAAGGGCGTCGTCAGATCAAAATGATCTTGGAACAATATTTATGAAGGAAGGAGCACGCCTCGATGAAGTTGAGATTACAGGTTACCGGCCTGCCGCCCGTTTAAGGGGTGACACACTTGATTTCGATGCACAGGCTTTTAAGGTTAACCCCGATGCAAGCACTGAAGACCTTATAAGAAGAATGCCGGGTATCACCGTTGATGGCGAAAGGGTTACCGCACAAGGGGAGGATGTAAGACGGGTTCTGGTCGACGGCCGTGAGTTTTTCGGTGATGATCCCTCAATTGCCCTGAGAAACCTTCCAGCAGAAATTGTGGAACGTATTGAAGTGTATGACCGTATGAGCGACCAGGCAGATCTTACCGGTTTTGATGACGGACAAAGGAGCAAAACTATAAATATTGTAACCAGGATTGATTCACGAAGCGGACAGTTTGGAAGGGCCTATTCTGGATATGGGGGTGACGAGCGCTACCAGGTTGGCCTTTCAACAAATATCTTCATGGATAACAGCCGTATCTCAATATTGGGAATGAGCAATAATGTTAACGAACAGAACTTTTCACGGGAAGATATTATAAGCCTTTCTGCCGGGTCAATAAGGGGCGGCAGAGGAGGTGGAATGGGAAGTGGAATGGGCAGGGCTGCAAGAGGGGGAGGCAGCTCTGACGGGGGAACAACGGGGCATGTGTCTGATTACCGGATTTCCACCCAGCACGGGGATAATACGACCCATGCCCTGGGGATCAATTACAGTGACTCATGGCTAAGTGACAATCTTAAACTCAGCGGCAGTTACTTTTTTAATATATCAGACAATTTTACTGATCAGTTCACCGACAGGCAATATTTTCTTGATGAAACAGAAAATCAGTATTATCTGGAGGACAGTGAGTCAAGCAGCAGGAACAGTAACCACCGTATGAATATTAGGGTGACCTGGGATGTAGACGAAAAAAACACCGTGATCTTTCTTCCCAGGATGACACTGCAAAATAATACGGCCGACAGCTACATGAATGCCAGGAACCTGCTTGAAGGCAACAATCTTTTAAGCATGTCTGAAACCGGCTATGATTCCGATCTTAGCGGCTATAATTATAGTAGTTCGCTGATTTACAGGCACCGGTTTGAAAAAACAGGACGCTCGATCTCAACAAATATAAGTGCCAACTTCAATAACAATCAGAGTCTGTATTACCTGGACGCACTCAGTGATTATTTTGCCGGTGAGGGTGATCCGGGATATGGAGAGGACGCGCTAAGTGATTTTCTTCAACAGAAATCAGATTCAGAAACAATCAACAGGACCCTGTCATCAAACATAACATATACCGAACCACTGGGGGAGAATGGTTTGCTGCAGGCAGGCTACAATATTTCCCGGGCAGCCAATGAGAACGACAGGATAACAAACAGCTGGGATCCTGATTCTGAATCATACAGGGATTTTAAAGCTGAACTCTCAAACAGGCTTAGAAGCAACTATCTGACTCAAAGGGGATCATTGGGTTACAGGCTTCGCGGAGAAAAATACAATCTCACACTGGAAATGGGATATCAGCATGCTTTGCTGACCGGAGACCAGGAGTTCCCGTATAATTTTGAATTACCAAAAAGGGAATTCCAGAACTTTTTGCCAAGAGTAATGCTGACTTATGATATTGAAAGAGGTAAAAGTCTTCGTTTTAACTACCGCACAAGCACAAGTCCGCCTTCTGTGACTCAGCTCCAGGAGGTAGTTGATAATTCCAACCCGATGCTTCTTTCTTCGGGAAACCCGGATCTGGATCACAGCTACAGCCATTTCTTCATGTCACGATACAATGCCACCAACACCGAAAAATCAACCAATTTCATTGCTGCTGTTTTTGGAAATATCTCCAATGATTACATTGGTAACTCAACTATTATTGCACGGGCAGATACCACCCTGGCAAACGGCCAGGTATTAAAGAAAGGTTCGCAATTTTTACAACCCGTCAATCTTGATGGCTTCTCGAATATCCGTTCGCATGTGACATACGGGTTCCCACTGAGGTTCATAAAAAGTAATCTTAACCTGACAAGCGGACTGGCGTGGGTCCGCAATCCGAGCCTGATAAATGACCGTACCAATATAGCCAATACCTACACCACTTCAGGCGGATTTATTCTGTCAAGCAATATAGGTCCTAATGTGGACTTCTCAGTTTCATACAACGCGAGCTATAACATGGTTGAAAATACAATACAGCCCCATCTTGACAATGATTATTTTTCACAGACAAGTGGTACCAGGCTGAGTTTTATATTTCTGAAAAACTGGGTATTCAGAAGCGATGTTAGTCACCTGATGTACAGGGGACTGGGGGATGATTTTAACCAGGATTACATTCTTTGGAACATGAATTTTGGCAGGAAGCTGTTTAATAACAATCTTGGAGAAATAACCCTCAGTGTTTTTGACCTGCTCGATCAGAACAGAAATATTATAAGGAATGTTTCCGATTATTATGTTGAGGATTTGCGGACAAACCAGCTTACAAGGTTTTTTATGTTAAAATTCACATATAATCTCAGAAATTTCAGGACTCAGTAATTCTGAAACAACTAAGGAGAAAATTTAAACTATTAATCATATCCACCCTGTGAAAAAAACCCGGTATTAACTTAAAACCCCTTGGTTATGAAACTGCTAACATTAATCACTTTTTTGATTACCCTGACCTTCATGTTATCTGCACATCAGGATTCCCGTAAACAGGATGATAAAGTTGAAATTATCGCTATACCGGTGTCTGAGAAAAACATTGATGCCCTGATCAGCGAGCATTTCTCCCGCAGCCCATTTTTTTGCTTATACAATACAAAAACAGACAGCTGGACTTTCATTGAAAACGCACAAAGTGAAGCTTCACAAGGTGGCAGCCGCAGAGTAGTTCAATTACTGTCAAAGAACGGGGTGCAGAAAATCTATCTTGTTAAAGCGGGTGATAATGCACTAAGTTTCCTGAATTCATCTAAAATCCGGACTGAGATAGTACCCGCCGGGAAAAGTGTAAGGCAAATAGTAAAACTTTTTACATTATCCCAACTCACCTCACTGCCCTGAGTAGCTTAAAATCAAGAGTAGTAAAGGTTTGATAACCTTCATTGTTGGTAACATAAATTTGAAAATTATAATCATCCGGGGAAGGATAATTATTATCCCCATCCTTTAGGGGGATGGTTATCTCGGTTTCAAAAACATATTCACTTTTATCATCGGGCAGGCTATTGACCCATACATTTTCCTATGGATTATCGGCATCTTTCTTATCATACATTGGACATGCTATATGACTAACATGGTTGTTTTCCCGAATTTAAACCCACAAAAACATTAAAGAACTTTTCTTATTTTTTACCGAAACTAATTTTAAAAAATAGATTTCCGGTTTTGCATTCTGTAGCCACTCCCCTTTAGCTTTTCAACCTCACAATAATATAAAAGCCTAAATTTACAATGCAAATTGATCCCAAATCAGATTGTACACTATACTCCGGATTCATTGTACACTTTGTCCGGAATACTCACCTGGACCTACCCCTTTAATATGGACGCTGAGTTAAGCTAAGCTGCATTTTTAAAATTACTATTAATTTTCACAAACTCATCAATTGTTTTATATCCTAAAGCTGAGTGTCTTCTTTTACGATTATACCAGCTTTCAATCCACTGAAAGATTGAAAGCTGGGCCTGCTGTTGGTTGGTATAACTTTTTGAGTATATCCATTCAATTTTAATGGTCTTAAAAAAACTTTCAGCAACAGCATTATCCCAGCAATTCCCTTTCCTGCTCATGCTTCTGGTTATCAAATTATTTGATTTCAATATTGAGGAGAATGCATGGCATGCATATTGAATACCGCGATCTGAATGAAAGATTAATGGCTGATTTATCGGACGGATGCTTGTTGCCATCAACCAAGCTGGAATTACAGTTTCTTCAGCAGACAGACCGGTACTCATAGACCAGCCAATTACCTTACGATCATACATATCAATAATTACTGTCAGATATAACCAGCCACTGTTAGTCCTTACATAGGTAATGTCAGAAACCCAAATCTCACTTTATCTGGTGGCACGAAACTTTCTTTCCAGAACATTGGGTACAATAGGATAATTATGCTTTGAATCCGTTGTTACAATATATTTCCTTGGCTTTCTGGCCCGGATCTCTGCTGCGCGCATTATATCTGCAACTCGGTTTTTGGATACTCTCATGCCTTTAGATAGCAATTCTTCAGTTATCCTGGGGCTGCCGTAAGTCTCTTTGCTATTCTCAAATATATCCATAATCTCAGTCAGCAAATGTTCATTCTCTTTCCAACGCATTGAAGGACCGTTTTTAAGCCATGCATAGTAACTGCTTTTTGTCACCTTGAAAATTTTGCACATCATCTCAATGTTAAATCTGGTGCGGTGATCGCTTATGAATTGGTAGATTTTCCATCGCGCCTGGAGAAGATGCTGACCGCCTTTTTTAAGATATCCCTTTTCATCTTTGCATCACGGAGCTCTTTCTTTAAACGGGCATTCTCTCTTTCTAAATCAGTCATCTTCGGCTTTCCATGGCCGGGAAAACTGTTCATTTCGAACCTGTCGTATTCACGACGCCAACGATATAATAGCTCAGGGCGTATATCCAGTTCTTCGGCAACCTCCCTGGCATTACCGCGGGCAATGGAGAGTTCAACGGCTTTTTTCTTAAACTCCCGATCGTACTTTTGTCTTTGTTTTGTCATCATGGCAATTTACTACTTTTTTGTAGCTTTACTTGCCGTCCGGTTTATCAGGGGAGTTCCACTAAAAAATGAATAGTCGAAGAAGGTTTTTTAAAAAATCTACTGCCACAGCAGTAACTCTTTTTTGTCTGCCTGTTGGGTTAAGCAGCTCATTTAATAAAAGGGTTATTTCA
>SLPB01000033.1 GCA_007132225.1 Bacteroidales bacterium
CCTTCTCCTCTGCTTCCGTTTCTTTTTCTTCCGGTTCCTCTTTTCCCTCTTCACCTGCGGAGGTGTCTATGGTGAACATAACCTGTCCCACCTTCACCTCATCACCATCTTTAACCTTAATTTCCTTTACTATACCTGCCTCTTCAGCTGGCATATCGAAGGTGGCCTTGTCACTTTCCATCTCGGCCAGGGAGTCATCTTTTTCAACTTTGTCACCTACCGATACCAATATTTCCAATACGACTGCGGTATCTACATTATCGGCAATTTCGGGCAGTTTAATTTCCTTGATCATAGTTTGATTATATTTTTATATCTCAGTTGGATTTGCTTTGTCACTATCTATCTTAAAGTCTTTCTTGGCCTTTATAACTGTTTTCTTGTCAATTTTACCATTTAATAACAGACTGTGAAGAGCTGCATAGGCTATATGACGATCATCTACCTCGAAATAATCTCTTAATGCCCTGCGGTTATCGCTGCGTCCGAACCCATCTGTACCAAGTACGGTAAGCACACCGGGAAACCAGCGGCAAACGGTCATTGGTATAGCCTTAACATAATCATGTGCAGCCAGACACAACCCTTCATTTCCGTCCATACATTCCTCTATATAAGTCTTTTTGGGTTTTTTCTCAGGATTAAGCCTGTTCCACCTGTCGGTTTCCCTTGCATTATCGTAAAGCTCCTTGTAGCTTGTCACACTCCACACATCGACAATGACCTCGTAATCCTTTTCGAGCATCTCAGCCGCTCTAAGGGTTTCGTTCAATATAGCCCCGCTGCCAAAAAGGTTTATCTTCTCACCCTTTCTTTTTCTGGACTTTCTGACATTATACATACCCTTCAAGATACCTTCCTCAGCACCTTCAGGCAATGGGGGCATTTTGTATTTTTCATTCAACACTGTGATATAATACATCAGGTCTTCCTGGTCAACAAACATCCTTTTCATTCCGTCTTTTACTATCACCGCAAGTTCATAAGCATAAGCCGGATCGTATGCTTTGATGGAAGGTACAGACATGGCTATCAGGTGGGAATGTCCGTCCTGGTGCTGAAGTCCTTCTCCGGCAAGTGTTGTGCGGCCCGAAGTTCCTCCTATAAGAAATCCTCTTGCTTTGGCATCTGCAGCAGCCCATATCAGATCGCCGATACGCTGGAATCCGAACATGGAGTAATAGATAAACATGGGGATCATATTAATCTTGTGGGTGGAATATGAGGTGCCGGCGGCAATGAACGAGGACATGCATCCCGCTTCGGTAATGCCCTCTTCAAGTATTGCTCCATCTGTGGCTTCCTTGTAATATAACAAAGACTCCCTGTCCACCGGTTCATAATTCTGCTCAATATGAGAATAAATACCGAATTTCCTGAACAGTGCATCCATGCCGAAGGTGCGGGATTCATCAGGTACAATAGGCACTATCTGTTTGCCCATTTTTTTGTCGCCCATCATCTTACCCATCAATCCAACCATTGACATGGTTGTGGCCATTTCCCTGTCCCCCGATCCTTCCAGAAGTTCATCATAAACTTTGTCTTCAGGAAGTGTCACAGGTTTTGCATCTGAATTTCTTTTGGGAAGATAACCTCCAAGTTCCTCTCTTCTTTTTTTCAGGTACTGCATCTCTTCACTGTCCTCGGAGGGTTTGAAAAACGGAGCTTTTTTTGCCTCTTCATCGGAAAGAGGAATGCCGAACCTGCTTCTGAAATGAAGCAATTCCTGTTCGTTGAGCTTTTTCTGCTGGTGGGTTATATTTCTGCCTTCTCCGGCTTCACCAAGGCCATAACCCTTAATTGTCTGGGCGAGTATGACGACCGGACCGTCCTTATAGTTAACTGCTTCCTTATAGGCATTGTAGACTTTCTTGGGATCATGTCCCCCACGGTTAAGTTTTTCAAGTTGTTCATCCGAATAGTTCTCTACCATTTTAAGCAACTTTTCGCTTCTGCCGAAAAAGTCTTTTCTTATAAATTCCCCTGATGAAGCAACATATTTCTGGAACTGACCATCCGGTGTCTCCTCCATGGCCTTTAACAGATCGCCCGAATCATCCTGTGCAATCAACGGGTCCCAATCCTTTCCCCAGATTACTTTAAAAACCTTCCACCTGGCTCCCTTGAAAGCAGCTTCCAGCTCCTGGATAATCTTTCCGGTACCCCTCACCGGCCCATCGAGACGCTGTAAATTACAATTTACCACAAAAATCAGGTTGTTTAGTTTTTCACGGCTGGCTACTGTGATTGCTCCGAGTGATTCTGGTTCATCCATCTCTCCGTCACCAAGGAATGCCCATATTTTTTGGTCAGTCTTCTCTTTTAATCCTCTGTCTTCCAGGTACATATTGAACCTGGCCTGGTAAATAGCCATAATAGGTCCAAGTCCCATTGACACCGTTGGAAATTTCCAGTAATCAGACATTAGTCTGGGATGCGGATAGGAGGGAAGTCCCCCTTCTTTACGCAGTTCCTGCCTGAAATTTGTAAGATCGGTCTCCGACAACCGGCCTTCAAGAAATGAACGGGCATAAATTCCGGGTGAACCGTGACCCTGAAAATAAATTAAGTCGGCCGGACCATCATTGTCTCCCCCACGGAAAAAGTGGTTGAAACCGACTTCCAGAAGGGTTGCTGACGAGGCATAAGTGGAAATATGACCTCCTATACCTTCAGATTCAAGATTGGCTTTTACTACCATTGCCATAGCGTTCCAGCGAACAAGACTCTTGATCCTTCTCTCTATTTCTCCACTTCCCGGATATGGAGATTCTTTTCGCGGAGAAATACTGTTCATATAGGGAGTGTTTCCCGGGCAACGGAAGGCTATTCCTGCTTTATGTGCCTTTACCTGCAGTAAAGCCAGTATCTCACGTACGCGAGCAGGGTCTTCGTTTTGAATAATATAATCAAGAGAATCCAGCCATTCTTTGTTCTCAATTTCGTAATAATCTTTCTTGCTCATGAATTATTTATATTTTATTATTAATAAATCGGCTCTGTATATGATAATAAAGGAAAAAACGATTAAAAAGTTTAGAGAGTATATGATTATTTCTATAATAATCTTGCCGTCTTATCCTTTAAAAGACTAAATTACAAATTATTAATCAAAACAGAACCCGTCCATGCCTATCATTTTACATTGATTGGTATTTTTATTAATTTTGATAGGGTATGCATCGATAAATGGAAGGATAAATATGAGATTGATAATAGTATCAAACCGGTTACCGGTTTCCGTAACAGATAAAAACGGTGAGTTTTTTCTTGAGAAGAGTGCGGGCGGACTGGTATCCGGGCTAAGTGATTATCTTGCCTCACTCGGGAAAAGCGAGTCTGATCTTGATGAGTACCTTTGGTTGGGTTGGCCCGGGATATCAGTAAAAGAAAAGCATAAGGCAGTTGTAAGGGAGAAAGTCTGCAATAACTTCAAAGCATCGCCTGTTTTTTTATCCGAGGATTTAATGGAAAAGGTTTACCTGGGATTTTGCAATAAAACCATCTGGCCCCTTTTTCATTATTTTCCAGGTTACACAGTTTTTGACAGGGAATTCTGGGAGCAGTATAAGAAGGTAAATAATATCTTCAGAGATGAATTGCTGAATGTTATCAAGCCTGATGATATTATCTGGATACATGATTATCACCTGATGCTTTTGCCGGAATTACTGAGAGAGGAAATACCTAATCCAATTGGCTTCTTTCTTCACATTCCCTTTCCCGCTTACGAAATCTTCAGACTATTACCTGATGAAAGCCGCCGGGGATTACTGAACGGACTTCTTGGCGCTGACCTTATCGGGTTTCATACACATGATTATTCACAGTACTTTTTGCGCTGTGTATTGCGTGTACTGGGACTGGAACATCATATGGGGCGAATAGACCTTCCGGGAAGGGTTGTGAAAGTAG
>SLPB01000082.1 GCA_007132225.1 Bacteroidales bacterium
AAGAGCGGGAGACGGGACTCGGACCCGCGACCCTCAGCGTGGAAGGCTGATGCTCTACCAACTGAGCTACTCCCGCTTGTGCAATTGGTGGGGAGAGAAGGATTCGAACCTCCGAAGTCGTGCGACAGCAGATTTACAGTCTGCCCCAGTTGGCCACTTTGGTATCTCCCCGGTAATTTCCAGTAATTTGAGCCGATGGACGGATTCGAACCCCCGACCTGCTGATTACAAATCAGCTGCTCTGACCAGCTGAGCTACATCGGCACTAAAAGAACGTACGATCATGAGGTTACCCTCCAAAATCGGTTTGCAAATGTATTAATATTTTACTAATAACCCAAAAATAATAACTTATTTTTCCCGATTATATCAAGATGAAATAAAACAATGGCTTTAAAGGGTTTTGTGAGGGGGAAAAACATCAATTATTTCTAAGCTTATCCTTTTTCCTTTTAACCTGCTTGCGGAGTGCATCAACTGCAAGGTCGGTTGCTTCTTCAAATGATTTACCCTGCTTTTTAGCAAAAAGATTATTGCCGGGAATGTCCAATTTGATTTCACTGACCTTGTTTTCCATGTCCTGTGAATTTTCAAGTCTAAGAAATACTTCGGCAGCAATTATATCATCATTGAACTGGCCAAGTTTACTAACCTTGGATTTTATGAAATCTATCAGCTTAATATCTGCATCAAATCTTACCGAATGAATCTTAATATCCATATTTCTTCCCTCCTGTATTTTTATGCTCGCGGATGAGCTTGTTTATAAACTTTTTTTAACTTTTCGAACGAATTATGAGTATATACCTGTGTGGCTGAAAGACTTGCATGCCCGAGCAGATCTTTTATAGCATTCAGATCCGCACCATGATTTAGCATATGAGTGGCAAAACTGTGCCTAAGTGTATGCGGACTTCTTTTTCCGCCGGAAAAAACAAGGCGTAGATTTTTATTAACGATACGGTAAATTAATTCGGGGTATAGTTTTTTGTATCCCCTGGTTACAAAAAAAGGGTCTGATGGCAGAATGGTGCCGAACTCTGATTTTTTTTTTTCAGTAAATCCTCGCAAAGTTTGCGAAAAAGCCTGCCCGACAGGAATAATCCTCTCTTTTCCCCCTTTACCGTGAACCTTTATTATCATCCCGGAACTATCCACATCAGAATTGCAAAGCGTTATAAGTTCTGACCTCCTCATTCCTGTAAAATATAAAATTTCAATTATTAACCGGTCACGCACACCGGTAAAGTCATCCGAAAAGGTCACCTTATCCAGCAAATGGTCAAGCTTTTCTTCAGGAATAAATGAGGGCAGGCGTTTTCCTGATTTTGGCAGGCTAATTCTTGAGAGTGGACTGGCGGACAGAATTCCCTTCCTGATAAGAAACCCATAATATGATCCCAGGGCAGAAACCTTTCTTTTTACCGAGCGGGCTGATATCCCCTGCTCAATCATCTGTACTATCCATTCCCTAAGAAGCCGGTGTTCGTCATTAAATTCTTCTTTTCCATCATCAATCCTTTCCAGAAACTTATAATACTGACGTATATCAGTCTCATAAGCCTTAAGCGTATATGGGGAATAGCGTTTTTCCGTCTTGAGATAAATGATGAATGAATCAATGTGCATGATGCATAGGAAAAAATGTTCAGGTCGCCTTCAGACAGTTTGTTCTTCGGGATTGCAAACAAACAATTGCAGAATGAACTACTCCTCTTCCCGCTGCAATTTCTGGATATAAATAGCTTTCTTAACCTGTTCCCGGCGGTTTACAGATGGTTTGGTAAATGCCTGACGACTCCTCAACTCCTTGATAACGCCGGTTTTTTCATATTTTCTCTTGAATTTCTTTAAAGCTCTTTCAATGTTTTCGCCTTCTTTCAATGGTACAACGATCATATAATAGTTTTTTATAAGTGAGCCGCAAAATTATTATTAATTATTAATAATTCAAATTTTTAACTTAAAATTTACCAGTGTAATTTACTGAAAAAATAAATGAAATAAAAAGAAAAGCGGAAAATGTTTTTAACATTAGCAGTCATTTTCCTGCAAAACAAATAAACCATTAAGAATGTGGTTATCGTTAAAAATCATTAAAAAATAAACGATGTCAAACGCAGGACATTAGTCAAAACTAAAATAAGGGTAAAGCCTCGTCAGATCAGCTTCATTAAAAACAGCTGAGAGAAGGAGATCCTCAGGTGAATTTAATTTGTTCCCGGAGCGGAGGCGGAAGATTTCAGAAACCTGCTCGTACTTTAGGTAAGGATGTCTGAGCAAGACTCCAAATTCATCAGAAACAGGGCTCAGTTTAACAATAGTGCTGGTATCGGCAAAAACAAAAGGTTCAGTTTCAAGATATCTGTCTTTATCTATACCATATACTTCAAGTAACTGTGAAACTGTATAATACCCACCCAGTATATCCCTGTATTTTAAAATCCTGCGGGAAAGTACAGGTCCTATCCCCCTTATCATCATAAGTTCGGTAGTATCGGCACTATTAATATCTATTTTCATTCTTGCCGGCAGGGCGGTTTTATCAGGCAACTGTGGCTGCGGCAGCAATGCTTTATCCTGATGCTGTGAAGCCTGCCTAACAGGTTCCCCGGTTAAACTCTCTTCTGTTTGCCGTGGCCCGGATTCATTCGGCACCCGGTCCGGACAAGGAGATAATAATTCCGGTTCCCCCTGGATTTCAGCAGTTTGACCTTCATGCCCGGAAAGCAGGTAAAAAGCATTTACCTGCTTTATAAACCCTGGATCAGGATAATACCTGGAACTCTTGTTAAATAAATTACATATATATGGAAATACAAAAATTAAAAACATAATTAAGACCAGTATGAGGGTCCCGTTTCTCTGCCCCCTGGTAAAGTAAAAATATCCATTCATGAACTTTCTCATAAGTAAATATTTAGATTAATTCTTTGGTCTTATGGATCTTACCATAAAAAAATTTATGGTAAGATCCATAGCATACAATTAACTAATTATTATTCCTTATATAAGTTAATGAATAACCGGGTAAAATGCGCAAAAAAATTGCACATTTTATCAACAAAGAATCATTTAGTCATTCAAATTACAGGGGGTTATGGATACTAACGGCAGTAAAATTTGTTAACAGCCAGGATAATTATAATTCAGGTAAGTGTCAGATTCTCAATAGACCCAGGCCATAAATAAAGACAAGGGTAATGGCAAAGGGTGCTACAAATTTTACCAGGAACATAAAAACCGGAAAATACCTTACCTTCAGCTGCCCTTCATTTGATATCTCCCTGCGGGAAAGCTCAGAGCCAAGATACCATCCAACAAACGCAACTATAAAAAAACCGCCAAGGGGTAAAAGCAGGTTGGATGCGGTAAAGTCCATCAAATCAAAAATTATCATGCCGAATATTTCAACTCCCGACATCACTCCGAATGAAAGTGTGCAGAAAACCCCGAGTATTGTTATCATCACTGCGGCAAATATGGTGGCTGTAATCCTTTTCATATGCAACTCTTCTATGAAATAAGCCACAACCACCTCGAGTAATGAAATTGATGATGTAAGTGCTGCAACGGCCAGAAGCACAAAAAACAACAATTCAAAGAAGCCTCCGAAAGCCATCTGCTGAAAGATATTGGGAAGTGTTATAAAAACCAGTCCGGGTCCTTCCGCCGGATCAATACCAAAGGCAAATACGGCCGGAAATATTGCCACGCCGGCCATAATGGCAATAATGGTGTCTGCGGCTGAAACCTGCACAACGGTTGTGGAAAGGTTATTGTTTTTCCCGATATAAGAGCCATAGGTTATAAGAGTTCCCATGCCCAGGCTGAGAGAGAAAAAAGCCTGCCCCAGTGCACCTAAAACAGCATCGGTAGAAAGTGCTGAAAAATCGGGCTGAAAAAGAAAAGCAAGGCCTTCAGCGGCACCGGGCAAAGTGGTGGAGCGTATGCACAGAATAATTATCATTATTACAAGTAACGGCATAAGCACCTTGGTATATTTCTCTATACCTTTTTTAATTCCGGCCATAACAATCCATGCAGTCAAAGCCATAAACAGAAGCTGCCAGAATAGTGGCCGCCATGTGCCGGATATAAAGCTCACAAAAATATACTCAAAGTCCTGTTCTTTAGTTCCGGAAAAAACACCGGTGACTGACCGAAAAACATACTCCAGTGTCCACCCTGCAACTGCACTGTAAAATGATAATATAAGAAAAGATGCTGCCAAACCCATTACACCCACCAGGTACCAGGGTTTACCGGGAGCAAGTTTTTTGAAAGATCCAAGGGCATTGCGCTGGGCTCTGCGACCTATTGAGAATTCAGAGAGCATCACCGGCAGTCCGATTGCAACAACAAAAAGAAGGTATACAACAAGAAATGCCCCTCCTCCGTTCTGGCCGGCTACATAAGGAAACTTCCATATATTGCCAAGCCCAACAGCAGAACCTGCTGCAGCTGCAATTATTCCGAACTTACTGCTGAAATTGTCACGGGGGGTAAAATCTGAATTGTTCATTATGATGATGAAGATTAAGGCCTGCCGGTAATTTACGCGTTTAAATCATAGTCTGCTAAAAAAGTCCGCAAGATCGAAATTTTAGTGAATTATGCAAAATTTTAACTTCTAAAAAGGATAACCTATGCCTATATTAAAGGCTAAATCATTATTGAAATTGAACCCGCGATTGAGTGGTATCCATCTTCTGTCGATTGGTTCAGCAGGATCACGGATTTTCAGGCCCATATCTACCCGGAAAATAAAAAATGAAAAATCAAACCTCAGACCCAGTCCGGTACCAACAGCAATATCATTATAAAACCTGCTAAACCGGAATAATGCCCCCTCTCTTTTATCATTATGGTTTATTGCCCAGATATTACCGGCATCAAGAAACATCGCCCCCTCCATCAGCCAGAAAAGCTTAAACCGGTATTCCAGGTTGGCCTCCAGCTTAATATCTGCAGTCCTGTTTGGAAAAGATCTGTTGGCAGGCTCATTAAAAGAACCCGGACCAAGTGATCGCACCTGCCAGGCACGGATACTGTTGGCACCACCGGAAAAATATTTCTTTATGAACGGAAGTGCACTGGAATTGCCGTAGGGCAGCCCAGCACCGGCAAAAAATCTGTAAACTAAGGAATTGTCACCATAAAGCATCTTATAATACCGGAGGTCTATATCTGTCTTGAAATACTGGGCAAACTCAGTTCCACCAACCTGATAAAACCCGTTTTTTTTAGGTCTTTGGGCAAGGTTGCTTATTGCAGCAAGAGTATTTCCGGCAATTTCGGCATTAACCCGAAAATAGACGAAGTCCCTTGTAAGCCTTAAATCCTGATTATTATAAACAAAACTGTAATTGGTCTCTGAAACCAAATGATCCTTAAAGCTTGCTTCAAGGTTATAGAAGTGTATGGTAGAATCAAAAAGAGGTGTAGAAAAGGGTAATCTGACAAGATTAAGCTCAACAGGATTTATAATATGTGTTGTGTGCCCGGATCCACGCCAGTTATATCCAAACCCGGCATTTGCAATGGTGCGGGTATAATCAGGTCTTGTCTGATAATTATATGCAATCGATATGTTGGTCCGGGGATTATACCTGCGGACAAAGCTAATGGACCGTATGGGAAGCAACAGCCTTGGTATCTGCAGTCCTAATTCTGCTCCGTATTCATAAGTGTTTCTAAAAGACCTGCTGTAATAATCATTCAGGGTTTCAACAGAACCTTTGATCTTAAAATCCAATATCTCGGCACCTCTGAAAATATTGCGGTTCTGGTACATCAGGTTTCCGCCAAATCCAAAATCACCGCTGGAATTGGTTCCTTCCAGCTCTACTGTATACGACTGCATATTGAAAGGAGTTAAATGCAATCTGGCATCAAGCCTCTGCAAACCCAATGAGTCAGGATTGCTTTCAGGGGGACTGGTAAACTGAATATCTACCAAACGGTACTGGCGAAGTGCAAAAAGATGCCTGTATGTTAGGTCAACATTATCCTGATTGTAAATTTCCCCGGGTAAAATAAAATTTTTTTGCGCAAGAACACGGTACCTTACAGGAACCTCATTCCGGTAAAGGTAGTACATACCCCTGAATTCAAGGGTGTCCATATCAGCATAATAATCTTCCTGCAGGTCAATTGATTCACGCAGATCATAGGAAGGCACTATGTACACATTTCCTATCATATACCTTTGATGAGGCAAGAGTACAAATTCACCATCTTCACGCCTTTCCCTGTAAAGACTGATTCCAAGTGTCAGGTCCGCAGCCTTGTTGCCCGAAGTAGTATCGGCATTAAAAAAAACATGCTCTCTTGAGAAGTTATAATAGCCGGCATTCCTGATAAGTGTTTCGAGCCTCCTGCGCTCGTCCTGAAGCATATCTATATCAAATATGTCCCCTGGCTTAATCAACGAATTTACAGTATCTCCGAGAACAATATCTTTTAATCCCGTATCTTCAAAAACATAACCAAGTGAAGATATATGGTAAGGTTTGCCGGGTTCAATCATGTATTTTACCCTTGCTTTTTTTTTCTTTATATGAACCGTATCCTCTACCTCCGCGTTATAATAACCCATATTGCGCAGATGCTGCCTGAGATGGGAAGAAGACATGCTTGTAACCTGAGAATTGTATATGACAGGCTCCTCTCCTATGCGCCGAAGCCAATTGTGCGGCCAGCCATCTTTTTCGGGATCGGCCATGTTGTAAAGCCACAAATGAAACCTCAGTCCCAGTATCCTTTTATTTTGCTTTTGCCTTACATAATCTCTGAGCTCATCCTTATCAATGTCTCTGCCGGGAGATTCTATCCTATAGCGGTCCAGAAGGTAGTAGCCATCTTCTATATGCCTTGCCGGCCGGCAGGAGAACATTCCGGCAGTGAGTAACACAAGTGCATAAATGATAAATTTACACCTTATATTTATTAATTTTAACTGCAATTTCTTGAAAAACAAATTGGCTTCTTTATATTGCCGGCAAATATAAGTAATTAATTGCGAATACTGATAAGCCAGGCTGACTCCTATCCGGTTCGCATAATTAAATAACAGACAATTATCATGACCGGAATAAACAGATTAAAATTTATTAACTCGCTAAAGCAAAAAAAGTATCGCAAGCAGCACCAACTCTTTATTCTCGAAGGAGAAAAGCTGGTTGATGAACTCCTGGAAAGCAGGTTTGAAATTCACTCTGTTTACGCCTCCGGTGAGTGGATAAGCAACCATAACAGTCAGCATAAGCCCGGCTATTTCCCGGTATATGAAATAAAAGAGTCTGATCTTGCCCGTGTCAGCAGTTTCAAAACACCTAACAAGGTGCTTGCCCTTGCCCGTATTCCCTTGTTCAAACTTGATTATTGCAACCTGAAAAACAAACTTACCCTGGTACTGGACAAGGTGCAGGATCCAGGTAACCTGGGAACACTTATCAGGTCGGCCGACTGGTTTGGAGTGGATACCGTGATCCTCTCAAAAGATTCGGCCGAAATCACCAGCCCGAAAGTAGTGCAATCCACCATGGGATCGATATTCCGTATAAGCTTCCATTATCTTGACCTGCCCGGCTTATTAAAATCTCCTGAAATTAAAGACCTGCCTGTTTTCGGAGCCTTCATCAACGGAAGCAATATATATTCGGCTGTTCTGCAGGAGCGGGGCCTGGTTGTCCTGGGAAATGAATCGAGGGGGATATCTCCCGGATTGGAAAAACTCATCACTAAAAAGATCAGTGTTCCCTCCTTCGGTCATGATGCCGGATCAGCAGAATCGCTTAACATAGCAGTGGCGGGCAGCATTATTCTATCGGAATTCCGTAGAAGAAACAATCAGGCCAAATAATAAGCAGCCCCTTTTACCTGGGTTCCTTCATTATTTTACCATCTGAAAATAACGGAAACTGTTCAGCGGGACATATACAAGGCTGGCTTCCTGTAAATCAATTATCACTCAAAATGGAAAGAGAGAATTACCAGATTGGACCGGAGCTTTTCCAATGAATTCTGATATTGCATATGACTGCTCTGACGGCGATCAAGCGTGTCTATAAACCCCATAGCAAACTTAAGTTCTGTGGAAAATTTAAAGTAGGGCAGATAAAAATCTATTCCAAAACCAGTTTCAAGAAAAACATCAAAGGGTTTTAAACTGAGAAATATATTATCTTCTTCGTTAAAGTTCTTTGCCAGGTCATAGCGAAAATTTACTCCCCCTATCAGGTAGGGCCTGTAATTATCAATTCGGACTGATTTGTATTTAATGGCGAAGGGAAATTCCAGGAAGGATGATTCCAACTCCTGGGAACTTTCTAACCCTGGTTCGTCCTGTTCACTCCATTGTTCACTACCCGGCAAACCCGGGCCTTCAATCCTGTAGTAATCAATTCGTCGCTGACCAAAAGCAACACCGGGCAGTATTCTGAAATCAAAATGATCGTTAAGACGAAAATTGGATACAATATTTATATTGAATCCAGGTGTAAGTGTACTTACTTCGCCAAAAAAATTCTCCGCTACGGCATATTCAGAAGATTTAATTTTGAAATCCATAGTGTTTAATCCCAGGGTGAACCCGAAATGCACCGCTTTATAGTCATGTTCAGGTATATTACGGACCCTGGCACGCTGCGCATTAACAACAAGCGGTATCAATAAAAACAATATCAGAAGTATTCTCTTCAATTTTATAAGGTAATATTCTGCAAAGATATTGATATAATTAACTGATAGAGTATCAATATTATTTTGCCAAAATTAATATATTAAAGTTTTTCAAACCATTTTTCTTACAGTATATGGTAAAAGTTTATAAATTCGCATTAAAAACCGGATGTATCATTCTTTTAGTAAACTTCACAGTTTTACCAGCACCTTCTTTGAGAAAACAGGCTGCAGTAAAAAAGATGCTGCCACTATCGCCGATGTGTTTCTTGCAGCCGAACTCAGAGGCATCGGGTCGCACGGATTAATCAGGATACCGGACTATTATCAGCTATGGAAAACCGGGCGCCTCAATACAAAGCCCCGTATGAAAATTACCCATGAAACGATCTCCACGGCTGTGGTAGACGGAGATAATGCCCCCGGGATGCTGGCAGGAGTTTTCAGCATGGAAACGGCGATTAAAAAAGCAGAAAATGCCGGGACAGGATGGGTAGCCTGCAGGAATTCAAATCACTTCGGCATTGCCGGTTATTACGCCATGATGGCACTTGAGCACGATATGACAGGTATCTGCCTGACCAATGCCAATCCCCTGGTAGCTCCAACCTTTTCTATTACGCGTCTTTTGGGTACCAATCCAATTGCCATTGCAGTGCCTGCCGGAAAACATCCTCCATTTGTAGCCGATTTTGCAACCACACCCATTGCCAGGGGAAAGCTGGAGGTAGCTGTAAAAAAGGGAGAAAAAACACTTTACGGATTTGTTCAGGATAAAGACGGCAATCCCACAGATGATCCGGATATCCTTCGTAAGGGCGGATCTATGCTGCCTCTTGGAGGAGATATTGAGCACGGGAGCCATAAGGGATATTGTCTTGGTGCAGGGGTTGATATTTTCTCATCTCTGCTGTCCGGAGCAGGTTTCGGCCCTTTTGTTCCGCCTTCAGTTGCCTACCTGCCCCCTCCGGATGGAGATAACGGTAAAGGTACCGGCCATTTTTTCGGGGCAATGCGTATAGATGCATTCCGTGAAGTTGATGAGTTCAAAACAGCAATGGATAAGTGGATAGACACCTTCAAAGGTGCCGAAAGCGCCCCGGGAAAGCCTGATGTGCTTATACCGGGGGAAATTGAAAGGGAACAGGAGAAGATAAATAAAAGTCGCGGTATCAGGCTTATACCTGCCGTTATTGATGAGCTTAACCAAATAGCCGCCGGACTGGGTATGGACACACGCCTGTAGAAAATTCAGGGGTTAATACGTTATAAATATTACTTAGAATTAATCGTCCATGGTACAGTGCAAGATAAATAGAAATGGATGAAGCATGGATGATCCAAAGATTTGAAACACTGAATGCGAATTGCCTGCAAAATATAATTCATTGATTATTTTCGTGATTATCCTGATTTGTTCCTATGACTAAATTCCTGAAAAATTTCGCAGTCAATATCAAAACTGTCACCCTTCGTACAGCCAGGAGCCTGGCTCCTTCAAAAGATACGATTACCGGAGGCGGAATGGGTATTATAGTAATTGCCTCATTAATACTGATAATCCCCCTTCTGGAAATGATAAAGTATACAGGAATTTACCCGGGACTGACAATTACAGCTCTCGCTCTCTTTGCTGCAGCACTGACTGCCCTGCTTGCTGACCTGGTACTGAATACGGCAATGAAAATACCCCTGCTTGCCAGGCTGGCCATACTGGGAGCTATCCCTGTGGTTATTATGAGTTTTGGCACTAATATCGGGGTATTTTTTTTCATTATATCATGGCTTATCCTCTTTTCATTTATGACAGGTGCCGGAATTTGGCTTCTTTTCAGAAGGAGACGCAGGGAGGTCTCAATGAAAAGCAGGGTGCTTGTTTTAGTGTCTGTGGTGGCAGGTTTCGGCGGACTGGCGGGGGGTACTGTCTGGCTGCTGCACCCCGGCAGAGATATTGAGCCACCCGTCAATGCAGCATATATGGGAGAGTACCTGCCTGATAAGCTTGACCTGCCCGATCCTTCATCAACAGGCAGATATTCCGTGGCATACCTTACCTATGGAAGCGGCGAAGACAAGCAAAGGAAAGAGTACGGTTATGAGGCAAGCCTCATAACCCCTCCGGTCAACGGATCGGTCTTTCTTCCTTCCTGGAAGGGTTTGGCAGGTAAGCTGCGCACCTGGTATTTTGGTTTTGACAGGTATATTCTTCCAATGAATGCAAAAGTATGGTACCCCGGAGGTAAAGGCCCCTTTCCTCTTGTACTTGCAGTTCATGGAAACCACCTGGCTCAGGACTGGTCAGAGGGCGGTTATGCCTACCTGGGTGAACTCCTGGCAAGCCGGGGATATATCTTTGTATCGGTCGATCAGAATTTTCTCAACGGCAGCTATACCAACTTGTTTAATGGTCTGAGCAATGAAAATGACGCCCGTGGATGGCTGATGCTTAAACACCTGCAGCAATGGAAAGAATGGAACAGTGACAGCCTGAACCCCTTTTTCAACATGGCCGATATGGATAATATAGCACTGATAGGCCATTCACGAGGAGGGGAGGCCGTTGGCCATGCAGCACTCTTCAACACCCTCCCCCATTACCCTGATGATGCCAGGAAAAGATTTGATTTCAATTTCAATATCCGCTCCATAATAGCAATTGCACCCAGCGACAGGCAATATGAGCCCGCCGGCACGGGAACCCCCCTGAAAGATATCAACTACTTTGTGCTTCACGGCAGCCATGATGCCGATGTTCAGTCCTTCCTGGGTATGCGGCAGTATAACAGGCTCAGCTTCTCTCCCGGGTTCAGGGGCTTTAAAGCTGCACTATATATTTACAGGGCAAATCATGGCCAGTTTAATACTTCCTGGGGAAGAAGAGATCTTCAACCTCCCCGAATCAATCTTTTTAATCTCCGGCAGTTATTGCCATCAGAAGAACAGCAACGGGCAGCCATGGTCTGCATCAGTGCATTCCTGGAAACAACACTTAAAGAAAAAGAAGATTACAAAGCACTGTTTATGGATTACCGCAAGGGCCGGGACTGGCTTCCTGAAACCATATACATGAACCAGTATGAGCATTCCAATATGCTGTTAATATCAGATTTCAATGAGGATCTCAATCTTACAACAACCAGTATGGAAAAAGGGGCTATTGAAACAAACAACCTCTCTCTCTGGCACGAAAAGACAGCAGAGATTAAATGGGGAGAACAGGAAACCCGCTCTGCAGTAATTGGATGGAATAACATCGGTAACAATTCCCTCCCTGCCAGATATTCCCTTATACTTCCGGAAAGAGGAGTGGATGGATCAGGGGGCAGAATGCTCTTCCTTACCCTGGCCGATGCAGGAATAAGTCCTGATCCCGAACCACTTGAACCAAAACCTGATGACGCACAGACTGAAAGGTACGGGGAACAGAAAGAACAGTACAACGAAACAATCACTGAGCTGACTGACCGGGAAACAGGGATAAATAAAGATATTTCCAATGAAGCGCCAGCCGGTATTGATTTCACTATAGAGCTGACAGATGACAGGCAACAGGTCCTCAGTTTTCCCCTGAGCAGATGCTCCCTTCTGCAGCCCCGCCTGGAAAAACAAATGACTAAGCTGGCCTTTATGAAAACTGCCCCAAAGTCGGAAACAGTTTTCAGCTTCTTCTATTTTAACATTGAAGAACTTGCAATAATGAACCCGGAATTCAATCCTGAAAATATTGTAAAAGTTGATCTTGTTTTTGACAAAACAGACAGGGGTGTAATTACTCTCAATAATATTGGATTGTTGTAAGGGCATTAAAAAAAAGTTGATTTTACGGCCGGGCTTTGTTAATTTTACAAAACTTAATTGATTACGGATTTGATCACTAATATCAAAACATTGTTAATCATGGGAAAAGGTGATAAAAAAACCCGAAGGGGAAAAATCTGGAATGGCAGCTATGGAGCACGACGCCCTAAAAAACATTCAGGGCCGGTTATTAAAAGTACTGTGAAGAAAAAAGCTGCCGGTAAAAAAAGCTGATATTATATTTTAAACATGCAAAGAGTAGTGGTAGGATTATCGGGGGGAGTGGATTCCAGCGTGGCAGCATATATTCTTAAAAAACAAGGATTTGATGTCACTGCTCTTTTTATGATTAACTGGCATGATACTCAGGGAACGCTTTCGGGCGACTGTCCCTGGCATGATGATCTTGTTTTTGCGGAACTGGTTGCAAATAAGCTTGGTATTCCATTTCATAAAACCGATCTGAGTGAACCTTACCGCAAGAGAGTGGTTGATTACATGTTTGCTGAATATGAAAAAGGACGGACTCCAAACCCTGACGTGCTGTGTAATCGCGAGATAAAATTTGATATGTTCATCGACAGGGCACTGGATCTTGGGGCAGATCTGGTTGCTACCGGCCATTATTGCAAAAAGGAAGAAACCACGGGCCGTGGCAAAAAGATTTACAGGCTGCTCGCAGGTGAAGACAAAAACAAGGATCAGAGCTATTTTCTTTGCCAGCTTAACCAGCAACAGCTGGCCAGGGCCATTTTCCCAATTGGAAACCTGACCAAGACCGAAGTGCGTAGGATTGCGGCAGACATGGGACTTCCTACTGCTGAGAAAAAAGATTCACAGGGCATCTGTTTTGTGGGCAAGGTAGACCTGCCCCTGTTTTTGCAGCAAAAACTGCAATCAAAAAAAGGTGACATAATAGAGATACCCCGTGGCTTCTACAGGCACATGCCACTTTCAGATCATTCAACCGAAGGAATTATTGATGAGCTGGAAAATATATGCCGGCCATTCTTTTACCAGCGTGATGACGGTATAAAGACCGGATCGCATAACGGAGCCTGGTACTTTACCGTAGGTCAGAGAAAAGGACTGAATATAGGAGGTAAAAAGGAACCCGTTTTCGTTATCTCTACCGATATAAAAAACAACCTGGTGTATGTGGGTGAAGGACATTCACATCCCGGACTAAACCGGGGGGGATTGTTTATTAACCCCGCAGATATCCACTGGATAAGGGATGATATGAAGATGGAGCCAGGAGAGTCAGCAGTTTACATGGTAAGGATACGATACAGGCAGCCCCTGCAAAAAGCACGGTTGTTTATGAGGGAACAGGGACTTTATATAGTATTTGAGAATGACCAGAGGGGCATTGCCGCTGGTCAGTTTGCAGCCTGGTACTGGGATGACGAACTCATTGGTTCAGGAGTAATTGACAAGTAACGCAAGCAACTTAAGCCCGGCCTTTGAATCAGATATCCTGATTTTTAATCATGTAATCAAACGCAACGGAATACATTAACCGGAGGCAGGCCTGTTATGAAGTCCGCACTCCTTTTTTTCGGGCTCTTCCCACCACCATCTCCCCGCCCTCAGATCTTCACCCGGTTTTACAGCACGTGTGCAGGGCTGACAGCCTATACTTGGAAATCCTTTATCATGAAGTGCATGATAAGGTACGTTATTTTTCTTAATATAGTCCCACAACTGCTTCTCTGTCCATTCGGCCAGCGGATTGAATTTAACAAGCTGGTTTCCTTCATCCCACTCAACGGCCCCAACAGCGGTGCGTGTCGGGGACTGCTCTCTGCGGAGTCCGCAAATCCAGGCATCCAGACCCTGAAAAGCCCTTTTTAAAGGTTCCACCTTTCTTATGCCGCAACAAAGTTTCCTGTTTTCTATGCTTTCATAAAACAGGTTAATCCCCTTCTCATTTACCATTTCCTCAACTTGTATGAAATCCGGAAAAAATATCTCAATGCTTATGCCGTAAAGCCGGTTGGTCTTTTCCAACAACTCATAACTTTCCTTAAACATGCGTCCGGTATCAAGGGTGAATATACGGACGCCGGGATCAATCCCTGCCAGAATATGGGTTAAAACCTGATCTTCTGCACCAAGGCTGCTGGCAAGTGCAATCCGCCCCCTGTATGACTCTATAGCCAGTTCAGCAATTTCAACTGCAGATTTACCTTTAGAAACTCTGTTAAGCTCATTTATCCTGTCGTCAATCCTTACCTTTTCCATGTTTATAATTTCTTATTTTTGTGACTTTAAAAAACCCAAAAATTAATGTATCTTAACCGTCTGTAGAAGTTGTACTCAATAAATAAGACCCGGATAAAATCATGAATTAACAGGCACAAATTTAACCCATTTGTCCATTAACTCAAAACCCTGAAAAAAAAATAAACGGATTCGCCCGGCGTTCATTTTTAAGTATGACCGCCAATAGAAACATAAAGGATTGATCGTCCGTGACAATATTTTCAATATTTTGACCAGATAATATTTTTATGGCAGGATCCTTAAGGACCAAAATTAATTAATATTATTAAAAATATTTTCTTGTGAAGCTTTTCACCATTCTTATCTTTCTTTATGCTTTTCCGGCCACTTTTTATGCCCAGGTCAGGCTCGATATAGTTTGCAGTGCGCAGAAAGAAAGTGTGAATGAAGAATTTGGTTATAAAAATGAATATAAAGACAGTCTTAGCATTGAAAAGCACCTTCGTGATATTTTAACTGAACTTCACTCCGGGGGTTTTCTTGAAGCTTCCATCGACAGCCTTGCATATTCTTCTCACAATGTTACTGCCTACCTCCATAAAGGTCCTCAATACAAGCGGATCCGGGTATCACTTGACCAAATAGACAAACAGGTAATCAGGCTGCTGAATATAAGAGCAGGAAGATATGAGAGAGAACCATTGAATTTTCCTACCTTTCGCAATCTGCAAAATAAAATTCTGACCCACTATGAAAACTCCGGATACCCATTTGCCACAATATCCCTTTCCGGCCTTCAAGTGAACCAGGATACCATAACCGGCAGCCTGGTTGTTATGAAAAACCACTACTACAATATAGACAGCATACACATAAACGGTGATGTCCCAGTTAAAAGGAAGCACCTGTACAGGCATATAGCAATCCATCCCGGCGATCCCTACAGCGAAAAAAGTCTCATAAAAGTCGGTGAAAGGATAAGGCGAACCCCCTATTTAAATGAGATCAGGGAGGCAGAAGTTGAATTCATGAGCAAATCGGCTGACCTCTATCTTTATATTGACCGGCAGCAGGCAAGTTCTTTTAGCGGCATACTGGGAATTATGCCCGGTGGAAATGACAGAACCGTCAAACTTGCCGGGGAACTTAATCTAAATCTTTTGAATGTCTTCAGGCGAATGGAAAGAATAAGTCTCGACTGGCAAAATCCGGGCAACCATGTGCAGCAGATGGACCTGAACCTGGCCCAACCATACATTTTCGGCAGGCCTTTCGGTATAGACCTGCACCTGCATTTATTCAGAATGGACAGTACATATATGAAAGTTGAAGCAGAGGCGGGAGTTCCACTAACCCTTCCTGAGCATGGCGTAATGAGGGTTTTCGGGAAAACGACAGCTACATCACTTATTTCTTCGGGACCAGAAAAGCCTTACCTTAATGCGCCGGCTGCGGAAGTAAATGGTCGTATTTTCGGAATTTCCTACCGGCACAGCATAATGGATAACATTATCAACCCTTACAGGGGCTGGCTGGTAAGTGCTTCCCTGGGAGCAGGAAATAAAACAGTTAATCCCCCCCCGGGCTACAATTATAATGAAAAAAAAAGAAAAGGATTCGGGGAAGCTGTTTCTCAGATAGAGTGGTTCATCCCCCTTTCTCCGGCAAGTACAATAATGTTGTCCAACTTTTCAGGAATAAAGCTAAATATAGGATCAGAAAAAGCTTATGATCACTTTTTTGCCAATGAGCTCTTTTTACTGGGAGGCATAAACAGCATACGTGGATTTGATGAACGGAGCCTGGCTGCCTCAGCCTACAGCATACAAAGTCTGGAGTACCGTTACCTTTTCGACACTTCGGGAAATATATTTATTTTCTTTGACGGGATGTTATACAATAAAAAGTTACCGGAAAAGAGTATTTTCGATATACCTGTTGGTTTTGGCACAGGCCTTACCTTTAATACCCCGGCAGGACAATTTTCTATAAGCTATGCACTGGGAAGAGAACTTGGAAACCCGGTCTCTTTCAGGTCATCCAGGGTTCACATGGGGATAATTAACAGATTCTGATTACCACCCGCCTATTCCGCCCGGGTTTCGCCGGGCGGGGTCTCATCAGTTGTACTGATGCCCTGGTTATCAGCATCTTTATCATCTTCAGAGACTTCATCTTCTTCAGGATGCAGAAGGTCATAACGGACAAGAAGGTTGTACCAGTTAATTATCTTCTTCATATCAGATAAATACACCCTTTCCCTGTCATAATCAGGTAAGACGGCAACGAAATATTTTTTTATCTCCTCAGCGGAGGATTTATGGCTTATTGCCTCTTTACCGTCAGAAAACCGGTACATCTTTTTTAACAATTCAGCTAGAGGTATTTCCCCGGACTCGGTAAAAACCGCTATTTCTTCGAAGGTACTGATCCTGGAGGTTGAGTAGACACTCATCCTTTTTTTATCTTCCAGCGATTCTACAATTATTGAATTACGGCCCTGCGAAATAAATCTGAATAGCCCAGGTTGCCCGGAAATTGACATTAAATCTTTTAAGTCCATATATTGAGTTTTTAAAATTAAGCTGTCAGTTTAGTTTATTCAAGCAACCCTGTCAGGTTACCCCTGCTGAATTGATAATGCATCTTAAGAATAACAGGAAGTATCGATTGTGTATTGTCATTTCTGATAACCATTCCGGCCAGTGCTGCCTTTTTTTCATCAGTCCACTGACTGGCCATTCTTTTCCTTACACTTTCCTTATCTTCTCCCTCCCGTCGCATGATCCGTTGCAATCGCAAATCTTCAGGTGCAGTAATCAAAATAACGGTATCAAGCCCGGTATGCATTCCTGTTTCAAACAAAATAGCCGCCTCCTTAATAACATATGAAGCTTTATTGTTATTATCAATCCATGAATTAAAATCACTCCTTACCGCGGGATGGACAATCGAATTCAGTAGATTTAGAGCCGCCTGATCATTAAACACAATGCCAGCAAGCGCCTTCCTGTCCAGCTTTCCTTCTCTGTAAACACCGGTGCCAAATGATTGTATCAGCTTTGTCATTAATTCCGGGTCTTGGTTCATTAACTTTTTTGCCTGGATATCTGCATTGTATACAGGCGCTCCCAATATAGAAAAAACCCGGCAAATCAAAGATTTGCCTGAACCTATACCTCCGGTTATGCCAATTTTAAGCATTAATATACAGTTAAATGATTTAACCTAAAACAATATGGTGTTTTTATATAAAATGCGGATTTACAAATCACGGAATTACCTGTTTTCAGGCATTTGGTTTGAACGAAAGTCCGTCTCAACAATAAAATCAACCCTCTTGGGATTAAAACGTACCTGCTTAATGAAATCAGGTTGTTTCAGAAGGTTAACTTCAAAATATCCCCGGCCGGGCGAAAGTCCTTCATAGTCAACAATAGCTTTGAATTGCTTTTCATTAATCCCTTCGTAATCCTGAAGGGCTACCAGGTAGAATACGGTAATTACCGAGGGAAAAGTCTTTATTGTAAGTGTGTCGGGAAGATTTACAACTTCCACGGGAATTTTAATACTGGCTTCGGTAAATTGTTCAACAGGTATGCTCAGCTCAACTGTTCTGTCTGAAAAACTGATCATATCATATTCGGGAAGGCTAACTGACTTTTGGAGGGATTTATTCAGGCCTTTTATATTAACAGGTGTTGTGGGAACAAACCTCATAGTATCGATTCTGGCAGCTGGTCCTGAAGCAGTAACAGTATCCGGATCCACACTAATGGATCCTTTTATCATGAACTGACTTTCAAAATTAATATTGAGCACCGGTTTAACGGGTAAATTTCTGCTGGTCATCTCGGTAAAACTGAAAAACAGCGTATCCGGTCTTATATCAAGCACATCTATTCCTGCACCCAGCTGGGCTGCAACCATCTTAGTGGCCATGGAAGTGAGTATAAAGTATCTTTCTGTATCCGTATCATCTATACTGTTAAGTGAAAAGGAACTAACATTAAAAACTATTGGAAGTACTCTCCGGCTGAAATAATGCTTCAAAAGAGTATATCCATGAGCATTAACTGTTAACTCTAGATTGGAGGGCAAATCATTCACCAGAACCATTCTGTCTGGAAAATTCCTGTACCTTACGGGATACCTCAGGCTTGAGGTGTATTCCATGCCAAGGGCACTTAAAAACCAAAATATAGCAGAAATTGCCAAAAAGAAGATAAAGACCAGTACCCTGCGGTCAGGCCTCAGCCCGGAAAGCATCCCAAAAGCATTCCCTATTTTTCGCTCCTGATCCAAATATCCTCCTGTTAAAAACCCTGCCGCCCACAGCAAGCAAAAATTTTAATGAAACTAAGACTACCTCTGATTTGAAAGATCTGTGGGATCTTTCAAAACTGCATTTTTATCAACCTTGATCTGCACATTATTACCCACATCAATAGTTAAAACCTGTCCGGAAACATCATTAATCTTACCATATATACCTCCTGTGGTAACTATTTTATCGCCTTTCTGTAATCCTTCCCGGAAATTTCTGAGTTCTTTCTGCTTTTTCATCTGGGGCCTGATCATAAAAAAGTAAAAAACCAGGATGATAAGTAAAAGGGGTAAAAAAGAAATAAAGGGACTCTGGCCTTCCGCCGGAGGACTCATAAGAAACAATACTGCTAAATTAATCATTGTCATATTTTTTATTATTGGTTATCATTGAATGGTTTGTATGCCTGAATTAAAATTAAACAAAATAAATATAAATTTACGAATTGAACAAATCCCGCTTATACTATGACTCCCCGATTAATCCCCTCCCTCTTTTTATTATCCTGTTATCATCTTTTAGCTGCTGAATTACCTTATCCAAAATACCATTAATAAAGTTACTGCTTTTTTCCGTGCTGTAAAACTTAGCAATCTCAATATATTCATTGAAGGAAACCCTGGTTGGTATCGAATCATTAATAAGTATCTCAGCAACTGCGAGCTCCATTATAAGGACATCCATAAAAGCTATTCTTTCAATATCCCAGTTCCGGGTATGGTGATCTATCATTTTTTCATATTCCTCATGATGCAATACTACATTTCGGAAAATATTTTTCACAAACCGGCGGTCTTCGTCGTCCTTGAAAAGGGTGCCGATGGGAACAGGAGTACCCTTATTGCCATTATATTTTTTTAAACTTTTATCTACCATAAGTACAGTAAATTCAAGATCATCATTCCAGTATATGCTTCTTTCCTCCAATACCTGCTCCAGGGGCTCTGACACAAGAATTAAATCATTCAGCAATTGCAGAACCATTTTTTTATCTGACTGCCATGATAATTCTTTTTCCTCGAGGTATGATAAATAAAATTCACTCTCTATAAGCTGCTTATAAAGATTCCTTATCAACTCGGGATTATTATCCCAGGAAATCTTATGCTTTTTAAATAAATTGTTTAGAGATTCATGATTCACAAGATGAGTAATCAGCTGATTATCCCTGAAACGGGTATTTGGATTAAGGTCCTGATAGCTCGGGGATAATTTTTCCCGGGCAAGTTCTATTCTTGCACCTGCATACCTTGCTAATTCAATAATGAGCTTAAAGATTGAAAGATAAAGCTCGTAAGTTTTACCAATGCTAAAAAACAGTTCTTTCTCAGATTTGTCCAATGAACTGTTGCCTGACTTGAAATATGCGTAGGCTGCCTGAAGAACCTTAATCCTTAATAATCTCCTGCTTATCATTTTATTTAAAGAGCCTCTGTACAATAACTTGTGAAAGCTGCAAAATTAACCAATTTTTTAACCAAACTAAGATCTATTTCAAAAAATTATTTAATCCATTTTATTTACCTCAAATTTGTGTTTGGTCTTCAAAATTATTTTATTTGTTAAAAATTACTAATAGAATATATGTATACAAATTTATTAATAACCAACAAATATTTTCTGGTTAATCATCTCTGAGAATAATTAGATGCCTGATGTAATAATTTTAATAAATGATCTACAATAGTTGGAATAGCTGAATATTTTCAGTCATTTGAATATTAATATACATAAAAAAGCAGGAAGATGGAAGAGAATGAAAAAAAGACCGAAGCAGTTAACACAGAAAGACAGGACATTTTCTCACAAACGGTAAGAGCCGGCAAAAGAACATATTTCTTTGATGTTAAGGCTACCAGGAACAACGATTATTACCTGACCATTACCGAGAGTAAAAAACGTTTTAACAAGGAAGGTAAGCAGTATTTTGAAAAACACAAAGTTTTCCTGTACAAGGAAGATTTTGAAAAATTCAATAATGGGCTGGCCGAAGTAATTTCATTTATTAATACTGAGCAACCCCTTCAGAATGATCACGAAGAAAATGAAGTACTAACCGGTAAAGCACTTAACGAAAACGACAGTTTTACCAATGTAAGTTTTGACGATCTGGAAGAATAAATATAGCCTGAATATGAACTGCCCATATTCAGGCTATCACAAATCCATTTAAACTATATAGTGTCTGTTATAGTATTGTACAAACTTACATTTCACACATTTATAAAATAATCAATAAAACAGGCTCAGGGGATACTTTTCACTGAACTTTGCAATGGTATCGAAAAGATCGGGAAAAAGTTGTTCAGTTACACGCTTTGTAATATGGAATGGTATCTCTTTGTAAAAAGCCTGGGCAATGCCGCCGGTCATACAGGCAAGGCTTCCGCTGTCCGCGCCCAGTGAAATGACCAGTCTGAGTGCACTTTCATAATCACTGCTTTCAAGAAATGCGATAATGGCTTCCGGAACAGATCCTTCAGCCGATTGATCATAATAATAATCAGGTCTTATCTCCTCTATTGTTCTTTGCAGATTATAACCAAATGTTGTTTCAATAAAATTACGTATTTCCTCTTTTGTCCTGCCATTTTTAGAGAGAAACACGCATAAAGCAATTGCCTGTGCACCCTTTATGCCATCGGGATGATTGTGACTTACCCCGGCACATTTAAGTGATTCGTCAAAAGCCTCGGAAACTGTCCTGGCAGCATAACCAACCGGACTTACCCTGAGTGCTGCTCCGTTATTCCAGCTATGATATGGTTTGGGTTCGTCCTGCCTTAGCCATCTTGTAAAAGTTGGCCCGTACATTTTTCCCGGGTATTTCCTTCCGTAATTTTTCAGGCTTTGTGAATAATCCCTGTCATTAATTAAAGAGTCCATTACAGCTATGGTCAGAATGCTGTCGGATGTAAAATCAGTTGGATTATCACTAAAAATCGGGAACCCATAAGGATCGGGCTTTTTTCCCCTGTGGGAAAAACCTATAATATCACCTGCAACTGCTCCGATAATCAACTTCTCAAACATAAAACCTTCTTTTATAAACCCATAAGTAACATGGAAAACATATATCCTGGCAAAATCACCGGCAAATTTAAAAAAATAAGCCCATCTTGTTTAAACCTGTTTAAATAAACCCCGAAAAACTGCAGATTTGAATGAATAACATGAATATCGACTCTAAAGATTACAAGTTCCCTGATTCTTTTTGTTTTTGAATAATATCATTAATCTCTTCATTATTTAAGATCCTGATGTTGGTAACAATGAAGTTGGTCTTTAAAAAACCTCCATATTCATTGCATTCAGCAATAGTTGCACTAAAAATACTGCGAATTGACTCTTTAATGGAAACCACTACCAGCATCGAACAGTAATTATTCATAAAATTGATCTCTTCCAGCTCTGCTCCAAACTTACTAAGAGAAAAATCAAACTCATTTTTAACAATCCTTCTCTGAAGTTCATCAAATGATTTATCAAAATTATTTATCAGAACAACAAAATACCTTAACATTGATCCTTTTCCCCCAAGGCCCGTAGAAATAAATACCTGGTTTTCACCAAGCAGTTTGCTTTTAAGCAACATTCGGCTTTCCTGATAAGCCAGCAAGGCCCAGTTCCTGAGGTCAGGGTCAGGCTCCTTAAGATAATTTTCGATAGTTCGGAATGCTTCAACCTCTTCAACTGAGGCCAGCTGCACAAGCATTTTCTTTTTATCAGCGGGTGAAATATTCTTGTCGGACAAATTATTCTTTATGGCAGGAATATTGTCAGGTTCAACAGGTTCCTTCAAGCTTCTGGAAAATTCAAAATACTCCATCTGGAGGTCTATATCAATCTGTTGTTCAATTATATTCAAATTTTCAGGGAAATACCCGAAAAAATCTTTAATTCGTTCATATATATTTTCTTCATCCATAATCCAGTTATTACATCAGATATAAACGGATATCAAACCCAAAGATTATGGCAAAGCACCCTGTTTTTTAATAAAAATCCCCATTTCAGGGTATTTGATTAGTTCAATTTATAAACTATTTTTGCTGGCCTTATAATACCGCTTAAAGATGGAAAACATCTGAAATAAAGCAAATTACTTCAATATGACCCTTGCAGATCTTCAGAATGATCAGATTGGAATTATCACCAAGGTGAAGGGCCGTGGAGCATTCCGTAAGCGGATAACCGAAATGGGATTCGTAAAGGGAAAGACTGTCAGGGTTATTAAAAATGCTCCTCTTAAAGACCCTGTGGAGTACAGTATAATGGGTTATGAGCTGTCTCTGAGAAGAAGTGAAGCTGCACTTGTCGAAGTTGTAATTCCCCTGGATGGTAATGATCAGGTTAAGGATAAATTCAGGGGGATTATTTCCAGTGAATGGTTAAGAACAAAAGCCGAAAAAAAGGGAAGACTTATAAATGTGGCGATGGTTGGGAATCCCAATGCCGGTAAAACAACTCTTTTCAATTTCGCCACCCGTTCAAAGGAAAGGGTTGGCAACTATGGCGGGGTTACAATTGATGCAAAGCACGGCAAATTTTCATTTAAGGGATACAAGTTCAATATAGTGGACCTTCCCGGCACCTATTCTCTTACTGCCTATTCACCAGAAGAGCTGTTTGTAAGGGACCACATAACCAGCCAGATGCCTGATGTGGTGATCAACGTTGTTGATGCTTCCAATCTGGAACGAAACCTTTACCTGACCACCCAGTTGATAGACATGGACATCAAGGTTGTAATGGCCCTGAATATGTATGATGAACTCCTGGAGACAGGAGACGACCTTGATTATGATTCCCTGGGTAAAATGACCGGAATACCGGTTGTCCCCACAATCGGATCAAAGAATATCGGCATAAATGATCTTTTTCAAAAGGTTATTGATGTATATGAGGACGAAGACAGGGACCTGAGACATGTGCATATCAATTACGGACAGGAGATAGAGAAGTCCATTAAAAACATCCAGGAAAAAATCAAACAAAAAGAGAACCTGCATCTTACTGACAAGGTTTCTTCGAGGTTTCTGGCCCTTAAATTGCTTGAAAAAGACAAAGATGCAAAATTGCGCATATCAATTCTGAAAAATGCCGCTGATATAGAAGCCACGACAATTAAGGAAATCAAAAGGCTTAAAAATGCACTAACCGAAGACAGCGAAACCCTTGTTACCGATGCAAAATACGGATTTATTTCAGGAGCTTTGCGGGAAACAATGACCAGGGGCCAAAATGACCGGCAAAAAAAAGCAGAGATTATCGATACCATCCTGACCCACCAGGTAATGGGATTCCCGATATTCCTGCTGTTTATATTCATCATGTTCCAGGCCACATTCACTCTTGGTGGTTACCCCATGGAATGGATTGAGCAGCTGATAGGAATAACGGGCGATTTTATTGACACCCGTATGAGTGAAGGAAGTCTTAAGGATCTTCTGATCAACGGCATAATCGGAGGAGTGGGTGGTGTAATAGTTTTCCTGCCCAACATACTTATCCTGTTCTTCTTCATATCACTGATGGAGGATACCGGTTATATGGCCAGAGCAGCCTTTATCATGGATAAGCTGATGCACAAGATAGGTCTGCATGGCAAGTCATTTATACCCCTGATCATGGGCTTTGGCTGCAATGTTCCGGCAATAATGGCTACACGTACCATAGAAAACCGTAATAACCGTTTGCTTACAATACTGATTAACCCCTTCATGTCCTGCAGTGCCCGGCTGCCGGTATATGTGCTGATCATTGGTGCGTTTTTTCCCGATTATCCGGGAACTGTACTTTTCAGTATGTACGGCCTTGGTATTTTGATGGCAGTGATCGTTGCGCTTCTATTCAAAAAAACTCTTTTCAGGTCAGAGGATGTTCCATTTGTAATGGAACTGCCCCCATACAGGATGCCAACACTAACAACAACAACCAGGCATATGTGGCATAAGGGTTCACAGTACCTGAAAAAAATGGGAGGGATAATCCTGGTAGCCTCAATTATCATCTGGGCTCTAGGCTATTTTCCGCGAAATCCGGAATTATCATCCGGTATTGCCTCCCTGTCAACCGGAGAAATTAAAAATTATGAACAAATAAATATAGTGGAATATCCAGGTGAAGATAAATATTTAACCATGCATAAAGTTAAAGAGACAGGGATAAATTTACCGGCTACAACACCAATGCATTCACGTGCTTTGTCAGAAAATGATTCACACAGGGATATCCGGTTTAAACCCATAGCAGACCACCGGTCAGATCAGAAAAACAGAATACAGGCGAAAGCTCCTGAAAGGGAAACAGAGAGGCAACAAGAATCTTACATTGGAAGAATAGGGATGTTCATTGAACCGGTTATAGCGCCCCTGGGGTTTGACTGGAAAATGGGTGTGGCACTGCTTTCCGGTGTGGCAGCCAAAGAAATAGTTGTCAGCACCATGGGAGTGCTTTACCAGGCAAGCCCTGAGGCAAATCTACCAACAGAAACCCTGGGAGACAGACTCCGGCATCAAAAATATCCTGATGGCACAAGGGTTTTTACCACGGCATCTGCCCTGTCATTCCTGGTGTTTATCCTCCTTTATTTCCCGTGTATTGCTGTTATAGCCACCATTAAGAATGAATCAGGACACTGGAAGTGGGCTGTTTTCACAGTTTTTTATACGACCGGACTGGCTTATCTTATGTCATTCCTGGTTTACCGTTTAGGAAGCCTGATCTTTTAAACTGATATTATGATACAGAATATTATTACATACATGATTATTCTTTATGCGGCTCTATCTACAGCTTATCACACGGTTAAAATCTTTATTCCTGACAGGGTGAAAATAAAAAGAAATCCCTGCTCAGCCTGCAAGGGATGTGACCTCAAAGACTGATTGTCTGCGAACACCTGACACAGGGTTTCTATTTTCGCCGGTAAAGGTATAAACCCTTATTTTTACATGCCTGTGGACATAATGCTTCTTTACATATCCCTCATTCTGCTTCTGCCCGGACCTGCCGGCTGCCCGCTTCCTCAATTAAATCATAAAACACCTGCAATATCTCGGTCCTTATATTTAGGGTGCTGATCAGGTTGTTATCCCTGGTGGGATAGACCCTGTTGGAAAGGAAAATATAAAGCAGGTCATGCTCAGGATCCATCCATACGAAAGTGCCTGTAAATCCGAAGTGGCCAAAGCTGGCCGGTGATGCTCCCGGGCATGGATATGCCCTTTCGGGGGAACGCTCCGCATTATCCAGAACAGGTTTATCAAAACCTACCCCCCGGCGGTTTTCATTCTCCGGGAACTGCACGCTGGTAAATTCAGTTACAACATCCTGCGAAAGGTATCTTTTGCCACCATACACTCCTCCATTCAAATACATTTGCAGCAACTTGGCCAGGTCGCCGGCTGATGAAAACAGTCCGGCATTACCACTTATACCGCCCAGCACTGCAGAAGATTCATCATGAACATAACCGTGAACAAGCTTTCTTCTGAATTTATTATCAACCTCAGTGGGCACAATGCGGTTAGCGGGAAAGTGGTGAAGTGGATTGTAACGGAGGGTGGAAGCGCCCAGTGGCCTGAAAAAATCTTCGTAAAGAGCATCGGTATAAGGTCTTCCGTCAACACTCGCTATTACCACGGGTGAAACAATAAAAGGGATGCATGAATACCTGTACTCACCATGCGAAAGAAGGTCACTTCTGCGGATATCACGATACACCCTTTTGCGGATATTATCCGTGAGGTAAAGATGGCTGCCAATTTCGACCGAATAACCATTCATTGGTTCATGACGGTACCATCTTCTTTTGTAATGCCCCCTTCTTAAAGTCTGTCCCCAAAAGTTCAAACCAGGTTTTATCCCTGCCTGGTGGGCGAGAATGTCTCTCAGTATAAGATCTTCCTTGTTTGACCGTCTGAAAAGGCGGCTTTCCCAGTCGTCCCAGTAATAGCTCATAGGCCGGTCAAGATCCAGTGCTCCCATATCAACAAGATTCATATATAAAGGAAGAGGGCCGGAAATCTTGGTTACCGAAGCAAGATCATACAGGTCATCTTTTTTGACTGTTATTCTTCCGGAATAGGTGTGGTGCCCCCACGCTTTATTAAGTATTACCTTCCCTTCTCTGGCAACAAGGACCCTGCATCCGGGGAATGCCTGCCTGTCGAGTCCCTCGCCAACAATGGAATCGACCCTATGATGCATTAACCTGCTGTCAAGTCCGGCTTCTTCGGGAATGGTATATTTAAGCCGTAAACCTCCTGTAGTTGTCAATCCCCATCCTTGGTGAAAATATTTGCCTGCAGATTCAGACAAGGTGCCGGAAGCACCAATGGCCCCGAAAATTAACTGCGCCGCCAGATCCTGAGCAAGTGGACTGTCATGATAGGTCATCAGCAAACCATCACTGGTTTCTATTCCTCTCCACTGTGAAAGAGCCGAGGGAGATCCAAAAAACACTGTTACAGACTCCCTTTCATGAAGGAGCCCCGGCAGGCCATCCAGTATACTGTTTTTATTGCTGTCGTCTTCAGGCAATTCAACTCCGGCTATGCCTGTTATAATCCGGTTGTATTGTGCAAGCTCCTGTAATGCAATCTCGATTGACTGATCTGAGTGCATATCCATTTTTATAACAGGCATCTCCAGGTAATCGTTTAGCCGGGAAGTAAAAGTCTCTGCCTCACCTATTATCAAAATGGCAAACCGGCCATTTTCGAGATTGGTCAAAGGAATAACCTCATCCCTGTTAACAAGCAGAGTTAATGAGTTTTCAACAGCCTTCCGTTCTGCAACCTCTGGTGAAGGGATGGTTACTTTTTCCCTGGTTTTATGTTTTATGTCCGGTTCCCTGTATGCTTTGTTTCCAGCTTCTCCCGCAGTCCGGACTGGATAAAACGGACCGGAGTTGCCGGTTATAATTAATTTACCGGGAGCATCAGGATAGTTATTTGAAAGTGCATAACCGTGAATATCAATGATACATGTAAATACCAAAACACATGCAGTGAGTAAAAAGGGCGGAAAAACATATCTGATCATTTATTCAGAATTATAATATTATCCCTGTATTGCCGGAACCAGGGCAAAATAAGGTCCGTTAAAAATATAGAGTAAAAGTATCATCCGGTTAAAAAGCAAAGGTCGTAATAAAAAACTCAAAACAATAACATGGTAGCTACGCCAAAATATATTAGCAGCCCGGTGATATCGACAATGGTGGTTATCGCCGGACTGGCAGCCACGGCAGCGTCACCCCCGAGCTTTTTCACCAGCAGGGGCAGGCCGGCACCGATGATCGTGGATGATATTACCTGCAAACAAAGAGCTGCAGATATGGCAAAGGCGATAAACAAAAGATTTTGTTCATGGGGAATCTCAGTTTCCCAGGACAGAAATAATATCTTGCCAAAAGCAATTATTCCCAGTACCCCTGAAAGTAAAATTGCTATTCGTGCTTCCTTGAAAAGGATATTAAACCAGTTCTTTACCGATATCTGACCAAGAGCAATAGCCCTTATTACCATTGTAGCAGCCTGCGACCCGGCATTTCCACCGGTATCAGCAATCATCGGCATATAAAGTGCCAGAATAATAAGCGAAGACATGGCCTCTTCATAACTATGAATAATCATTCCCGATATCACACCTATGATCGCAAGTGATGAAAGCCACACCACCCGTTTTTTAAAATGTCCGAATATTCCGGTTTCAACATAATTGAGGTCCTCCGGACTTGGGAGTATACCCATGAACTTTTCCATATCCTCCGTATGCTCGGCACGAATTACATCAATAGCCTCATCATGTCTTACAATACCAGCCAGCTGACGATGGGCATTAAGAACAGGAATGGCTACCATATCATATTTTTCTATTTTCCCGGCAACACTTTCCCTGTCTTCATTAACATCAGCCCATACAAAATCAGACCGGAGCACATCCTTAACCCGGGAATCAGGACTGGCCATTATTATATCCTTAAGGGTAACGAAGCCTTTCATTTTCATATTCTCATCAACGACATAAATGTAATATATCATTTTTTTGGAAGGTGCATCAACACGGATTTTATCTATAGCCTCTGTAACAGTCATCTCTGCCTGAACAGTAGCAAAATCAGTGATCATTATACTTCCGGCTGTCTCTTCCGGAAAAGAGCTTAGAAAAATAACATCTTCACGGGTTTTCTTATCAAGAAAAGGAAGAAGTTCAAGCTGCTGGTCCTTGTCCAGTTCCTGGTAAAGGTCTGCCCGAACATCAGAAGACATATTGGTAAATATACCGGCAAAAAATCGCCTGTCAACATGTTCAAATAACTCCAGCAGTAGTTCCATGTCCATGTTGGATGCAATATACCCCAGATCCTCTGTTGAAAAAACAGGTAACACTTGCAATATCTGATCATGACTCAGGTTACGGAAAAGATCTGCAATCTCAACTGCGGGCATTTTTTTCAGGATAGCTGCCAGAGCTTCCATCTCATTTGCTTCTGCCAATCCACGAACAATCGACTGCCTCTGATCTTTTACTAAGTTTTCCATGATACGGATATTAATTTGGTATTATACGATACTACACCATCCAATGCCAGGTAAAACCTGAAACACTATTCCTGCAGCTAACAATAAATGAAGGGAATAAATAAAAAACCCTTCACGGGAAGGGGCAAATGGTAATTTGTACATTAATAGCGGCTGACTGGCTGTCATCCGGTAAGAATATAAAAAATGCCCCTTGTTGAGTTTTAGCTCTGAATGACTTATTCTGTTCAAAACAGAAAGCTGCCTTATGCCAAGCCTTAATCCGGCCGGGCCTGTTCTACCCATTGGCGTCTGTAGACGTTTTTGGGCAACAGCCTGTGTTCATTCAGTAGCCTCACCTAACAGGCTAAAACTGATTGCAAAAGTAATAAATTACAATTCAATAAAAAAGCCTCCGGTAATTCTTTTTTAACCAAGTACCTCCCTGATAAGCAGCCTGTTATAATAAGGCCTGTTGAAAACAATCTGCTAAAATTTCGTGATCGATTAAAAAAATTTGCTTTGTAGGAAAAAATACCTAATTTGCCTGTTGGTCAATATCTGTTAAGCTATACCAAAGCAAACATTATCAATCAGTATTACTCATTAAACTCTTTAAATTTTCATGAGTATATTTAAAAATTCAGAACCCGGAATTATCTGGAAATATTTTGAAGAGATATGCATGGTTCCAAGGCCCTCAAAAAAGGAGGAAAAGATCATCTCATTCCTCACTAACTTTGCCGGGAAACACAATCTGAGCTTCAAAAAAGATACTGCAGGCAATATTCTTATCACCAAACCTCCGACCAAAGGATATGAAAATAAAAAAACAGTGGTTTTGCAAAGTCACATGGATATGGTGGGTGAAAAACACTCCGGAGTTGATCATGATTTTCAAACAGATCCGGTTAATCCTTTCATTGAAGGTGACTGGGTGAAAGCAAAAGGCACAACCCTTGGAGCCGACGATGGAATAGGAATGGCAGCCCAACTGGCACTGCTTGCATCCTCCGATTTGCAACACGGTGCAATAGAGTGCCTGTTTACCGTGGATGAAGAAACCGGGTTGTCAGGAGCCTTTGCTTTACAGCCTGGCTTCTTCCGGGGCACTATCCTTTTAAATCTTGATTCGGAGGATGAGGGAGAACTGTTTATAGGTTGTGCCGGCGGTATTGATACAATAGCCACTATGGAGTACGAGGAGGAAGCTATTCCATCCTCTCATACCGGGTTCCTGGTTAATGTCGGGGGACTAAAAGGGGGGCATTCAGGAGACGACATTCATAAGGGGCGTGGTAATTCAAACAAAATACTCAACAGGTTCCTCTGGAATATCAACAGCCGGTTTGACATGAAGCTTATATGGTTTGATGGGGGGAACCTCCGAAATGCAATACCAAGAGAGGCCGGGGCCCTGTTTTCAATCCACCATGAAGACATCGGGGATATGGAAAAGTATTTTGAGTTATTTGCAAAAACCATCTCAAATGAGCTGTCACATAATGAACCGCGATTCAGTATCACAATGAACCCGGCAGAAATTCCTTCCCGGTCCGTTGATGAAGATACACAGTCTGACCTGTTGTTATCGTTGTATGCCTGTCCGAACGGGGTTATATCATGGAGCCCGGAAATTATTGATATGGTTCAGACATCCACTAACCTGGCTTCTGTTAAGTTTAAGGAGAGTAAAATTTACATTACGACAAGTCAGCGCTCATCATCGGATTCAGAAAAAACCGATATAGCCTCAATGGTGGAAAGTGTTTTCAGGCTGGCAAATGCAAGCATCAAAAAAACAGGCTCATACCCGGGATGGGATCCCAAAAGGGATTCAGAGATACTCCAAATAAGTGAATCAGCATATAAACGTCTTTTTGGTACCGGTCCTGTTGTACGGGCCATTCATGCTGGGCTGGAATGTGGTTTGTTTCTTGAAAAATATCCGGATCTGGATATGATTTCCTTTGGTCCTACCATAAAAGGAGCTCATTCGCCTGATGAACGCCTGCATATAGGTTCTGTACAAAAATTCTGGTCCCTGCTAACTGAAATACTGAAAGATATACCAGAAAACTAGATAACCATTACCCTGTCAGAAAAAACCATATCACAACCGCCCCTGCCCCGTTATATTGGTCCCGGACAGCTTTGCATGAATAACCTGACCGGCAGCTAAACGGGAGAGACGGTCAGGAACATGAATGCCCGACACCCTGGCTATTTGAATATTACAGCTCCACAAACTCCGTTGCCCCTGCCCCGCAAACCGGACAGGTCCATGTGTCAGGCAGCTCTTCAAAAGCCGTTCCGGGTTCAATATCACCAGCCAGATCACCCGTATCGGGATCATAATGATAACCACATACAGTACATCTGTATTTTTTCATATTGCAGATAGATTAAATTTGGAATACCCGCCCGCCGGGTTTCTAAAAATGAGATATGCTATTTTTTCTTATTTTCACAAAGTTCTGTCAAAACTCCAAAGGTGGATTTAGGATGAAGAAAAGCAATATCCAATCCCTCCGCTCCTTTCCTTGGCTCTTTATCGATGGTTTGGATCCCATTTTCCTGCGCTTGTGAGAGTGCCTCTCCAATTCCCTTAACTGCAAATGCTATATGATGGACTCCCTCTCCCCGTTTCTCGAGGAACTTTGCAACCGGTCCGTCCCCGGAAGTTGATTCCAGCAGTTCTATCTTTGTCTCTCCGGCCATAAAAAAGGCAGTACGGACTTTCTGATCCACAACTTCCTCAATATTATAACAATGAAGCCCCATAACATCCTCATAAAATCTGATGGCCTTATTAAGATCCTTAACGGCAATGCCGATATGTTCAATATGTGTTGTTTGCATGACATTAGTTATTTGGTTGCAACAAATTTATCTATAAATGATGTAAGTGCAGCATGATTTTTATCAATTAAGTATTGCGAAAATTCACCCTTAAACATACAGGCTGATGATAAGAGTCAGGTCAGCCGGAAGTTGCTCAAAAATTCATTCCATCCTTTTGGAAATCTAAACATGACCCGGAAAAAAATTCTTCAAAGAAAGCGTTAAGCTAAATTTGATATTACTTTAATATATCTTTGTAATATCTTCGGCAGTATTTTTTAAGCAGTAACATTATATGATCTTATTGGCCGTTACCGAAGGCTATTTGAACAACAATGCATTTATTCTCACATCAGATACTATTACTTGGAAAGCGCCTGCTATTGCTGTTATTCATGTTTTTCCTTGGCAGGCTCTTTTTTTATCTTCACAATCTTCATTACTTTGCAGGTGCCTGGCCGGATGAGGTGATAAACAGTTTTGTGTATGGGGTGCAATTTGATGTATCTGCCATTATCTACTTCCACCTGCCATTTATTATTCTTCACCTGTTACCGGCAAATTTTGTTTCCGGGAGAGTAAATGAAAAAATACTTGAATATTACTTTATTGTTGTCGGGGGATTGATGATGCTGGGCAATTTATTGGACTCGGAATATTTCCGGTTTACAGGAAAGCGCACTACCAGTGACATTTTTGCCTATGCAGGGCTTAGTGAAGATATAATCAACCTTATCCCAAGATTTATATACGACTACTGGTACATCTTTCTTATATGGTTATTATTACTTTACGGGGCATGGAGAATTTATCCTGTATCCAGAAAAAGGTGCTCCCCGAAATTAATCTCCGGGAAAAGGGGGGTTATGCTTCATACCTTGATGATGTTGCTGGCTTTAGTATTCCTAATTAGCCTGGCCCGGGGATACAGGCTTAAGCCGCTCAGGGTAATAACTGCTACCAACTATGTCTCTGCGGAAAATTTACCCCTGATCCTGAATACCCCTTTCACCATTATGAAGTCCTTCAATAAACAGCATCTCAGGGTACCGGACTATTTTTCAATGGAACAGGCTGAAAGAATATACTCACCAGTACATAATACACAAAATAGTAACGGGGGAGGCAAACTCAATGTAGTGGTTATCATTATGGAAAGTTTTTCCAAAGAACATTCAGGCTACCTGTCCGGATCAGAAGGCTACATGCCTTTTCTGGATTCCCTGATGCAACATTCACTGGTTTTCCCCAACTCCTTTGCAAATGCAAAAAAATCTATCGAAGCCCTTCCGGCGATACTTGCATCCATCCCCGCCCTTATGGAAACACCCTTTATCTCATCGCCCTATTCTGCCAATGCTATCAACTCGCTTCCCGGTGAACTTGGCCGGCATGATTATCATACCTCATTTTTTCACGGGGGCATCAATGGAACAATGGGATTTGACGATTTCACCAGGCTGGCAGGAGTGGAAAACTATTATGGAAGGAATGAGTTCGGTAATGATGAGTATTTTGACGGTTATTGGGGCATTTATGATGAAGAGTTTTTTCTGTATTTTGCCCAAAAACTAAATTCATTTCCCCAGCCATTTTTCAGCTGCTTCTTTTCACTCTCATCACATCATCCCTATACCATCCCGGATAAACACAAAGACCGGTTTCCCGATGGAGAACTGCCTATTCACAAAAGCATAGCTTATGCAGACTATTCGCTTATGCGGTTTTTTGAATCAATCAGGGATAAGCACTGGTTTGATAACACACTTTTTGTTATCACCTCCGATCATACAGCGAAATCACTTAATCCTTTCTACCAGAACAGGGTTGGAGACTATGCCGTGCCAATATTATACTTCCATCCCGGAAATCCGGATTTAAAAGGAGTCAACAACCGGATAACCCAGCATATAGATATTATGCCTTCAGTTCTGGACTATGTAAACACAGACAGTCATTTCATCTCCTTTGGAAGCTCAGTTTTTTCTGACAGGGAAAAAGGGTTTGCAGTGAATTATCTTAACCAACTCTACCAGTACAAGGAAGACGAATGGGTGCTTTTCCACAATGGCGAGCGCGCCACAGCCATCCATAACTTCATAACAGACAGTCTGCTAAGAAAAAACTACCTGGAAATGCAGGGTGCTGGCCATGAGAACGTCAATAAAACAGATCTGGAAGCCAGGCTTAAAAGCATCATTCAGCAATATAACCACCGTATGCTGAACAATCAGCTGACAGCCGAATAAGCACAACAATCACTTTTGTGCAACAACAGACTAATCTATTATTGCATCATATATCACCTGCTGTATCTTTGTCCTGACATTCATTTGCTGCAGCTTATTATTGTACTGATCGGGATGAACACGATTTGAAAGAAAGATATATACAATTTCCTCTTTTGGATCAACCCAGGCCATAGTTCCGGTAAAACCTGTGTGTCCATAACTCTCCGGTGAAGCTGAACGGGCAGTCGGGCCATTTCTGGAGAAATTCCTCTCGGGCTTGTCAAAACCAATCCCCCGGCGGTTGCCATTGTGGAAGTTGGGAGCAGAGGTAAACATTTTTATGGTTTCGGGCTTGAAGAAAGTTCTGCCCCCGTATTCGCCTTTTTGAAGAAGCAATTGCATAAACTTTGCCAGGTCATTTGCATTGGAGAAAAGACCGGCATGACCTCCCACCCCTCCTATCATAGCAGTGCCGGCATCATGAACATGGCCGTGCACAATCTGCCGCCGGAATACATTATCATTTTCAGTGGGTATTATCTCACCAATATCATACTTTTCCAGAGGTAAATAAGTCATCCTCCCTGCACCAAGAGGTTTGTAGAAATTCCTGTACACGTACTCTTCAAGTGGCTGTGAGCTGATATTCCTGATAATGTTTTTAAGGTAATAATAACCAAGATCACTATACAGGTACCTGTTATTGGGCCTGAGCGGAGAATGATCGATACGCAGGTACAAAGAATCCAGGTAAAACCTGTTCATGTACATTTTGTTTGCAACCCGGATGTTAAAATCATGCTCCGGGTATTCATTAAAAAGACTGTCAAGGAACCTGTAGTTTTTATTCATGAACATGTTGCCGCCAAGCATATACGGGTAACGAGCAGAGACCCTCCGTGAAAAAAGCTCTTCTCCCGGTATAAGACTTTCAAATGTATCATAGTAAAAGGGAATCCATGGCTGCAATCCGGCCTGATGGGTAAGAACATCCTTTATGATCAGTCCGGTCTTGTTGGTGCCTTCCAGCTCAGGTAAATAATCTCCCAGTGACCGGCCCAGATCAAGCTTTCCTTCATCAATGAGTTTCATTAAGGCCGGAACAGATGAAGCGATCTTGGTAATTGATGCCAGATCATAGAGATCGCTGGTTTTGACCGGATCGGTATTCCTGTAGGTATGATAACCAAAAGCCTTATGGTAAACCACCTTCCCCCTGCGGGCAACCAGCACCTGTGCCCCGGGTGTGGCTCTTTCATTTATTGCATTCTCTACAATTGCATCGATATCTTTCAGTTTCTCCGAATCCAGCCCTGCTTTTTCAGCAACGGAATAACTCAGTCTGAAGCCCCCATCAGTTTTATGTCTCTGACCGGCAACGAATCGTGGTGACACAGTTACAGGCAGTCTGCCCCGGGCACCAACGCCCCCAAAAATAAGCTGTGCAGAATATTCCTGGGCTGCCTTATTATCATCATATGACAATACCAAAGCTCTGACCCCTGACAAGTCATCAAAAAATTCCAGTCCGTAGGGAGATGTGAATAAAGATAAAACAACATTATTTCTGTTTTTCAGTCTCCTAATGAAATAAGAGGTCTGCGGAGATACGCCATACTGTCTTCTTCTTCTGCTATCAGCGTCAAGAATACCAACAATTACCAGATTGAAATTATCCAGTTCGTTTATAAGCTGGTTAAATTGTTCCAGTGTTGAATATTTACTATAGTTGAAATGTGTAACCGATGTATAAAGTTCAAGGGTTTCCTGGAAAGCACTCTGCTTACCATCACCAATAGATACGGTTGCTATATTCAAAGTATCCAGGTTCCTGAGCGGAATAATGTTGTTTTTGTTCTCCAGAAGGGTAATGGAAGCCTCGGTAATATTTCTTTTCAGGTTCTCTGACTCTTGTTTGTTCAGATCACTGTCAATACCACTTATCCTGACAGGTTTAAATTTGTTCAGTCCCAACCAGTACTTGGCCATAAGTATTTTCCTGCACCTTTCATCTATCATCTCCCGGGTGATAATGTTATCATCCACGGCTTTTTTAATCGCCAAAACAGCCCTGTCAACATCCGGAGGCATAAGCAAAATATCATTGCCTGCCAACAGTGCCTGAACTTCAAGCTGACCGGGAGGAAAATAATCACTCACCCCCCTCATATTCAAATTATCGGTAAAAACCAATCCCCTGAAGCGAAGTTCAGTATTCAGCAACCCTTCAACAACCTTTGATGATAATGATGAAGCAAGCCCGGTAGTGCTGTCAATATCCGGAACATGTAAATGGGCAGTCATTATTCCCCCCACTCCTTTATTAATAAGCTCCCTGAAAGGAACAAGTTCAAGTGAATCAAATCTTTCACGGCCATGGGTAATAACGGGGAGGGAGAAATGAGAATCCTTATCAGTATCTCCGTGGCCCGGGAAGTGCTTTCCGACAGCAAGCACCCCATGATCCTGCATTCCCTGCATATAATGAATTCCCTTTTCAGTTACATTCCATTTATCCTGGCCGAAAGACCTGCTGCCAATAACAGGATTCATTGGATTAATATTTATATCCAGTACCGGGGCAAAATTGATATGCGCTCCTATACGTCTCATCTGGCGGGCAATATCTGCTGCCATTTCATAAATAAGCCGGTCATCCTGAACTGCTCCAAGGATAAGATGTTGGGGGTAGGAAAAAGTACTGTCAAGTCTCATACCCAGTCCCCATTCAGCATCCATAGCAATCATCAGGGGTGTTTTGGCCAGTGACTGGTACCTGTTGGTAAGGGTTGCCTGGCTGCGGGGCCCTCCGCTCATAAAAACAAGTCCGCCAATATTATATTCCTTCACCACTCTCTCGATCTCACCGACCCTGGCATACCTGCTGTCTGAATAAGCAGCCACCATGATCAACTGGCCTATCCTTTCATCAGGGGTGAGAGAATTGAAAACAGAATCCACCCATTTTTCAGCAGCATCTGCAAAGAAGGGCACCCCCCCCTGATCTGAACGGGCAGATATACCGGATACGGAACAAGGGTTTACAGTAACAAAGAGTAAAAACAGGGTTAATGAAAAGGAAAACCGGAAAAGCATAGTTCAAATCTGAGTAAATTAAAGTTCTGATTTGTGTATTTATAAATATCAGTACCCCCGGGGCAGTCTGATACCGCAAAGTTAATATTTAGAACTGTTACATATATCTACATACGGAGCATTTAAAAAAAAATTGTTGTCACCAGTAAATAAACTCCGGGTCCCGAATTTAACTCGTGATCACTGGTTTTCCGGTGCCAGGCAGTGCGGAACATATCCCATATCAGGTTAAGTTAAGATCAAATGAGTCAGGCCAGTAAATGTTGATTAAAAACTATTTCAGGGGTCAGGTATTTTTTGGTCTCATTTTTGCTAATTTTACATTTGTTTGCAAAATATATTTAAACCAATTTAAAATCTGTTATGATCAAAAAGTTCACAAGTATCCTGTTCCTGTTTCATATATTCTTATTTGCAACAGCACAGGAGGAATCCAGATTAATGAGGTTCCCTGCCATTCACGGTGACCAGATAGTCTTTAGTTATGCCGGAAATTTATATACCGTCAGCAGTTCTGGCGGAACAGCAAGTAAACTTACCAGCCACGATGGTTATGAAATGTTCCCCCGTTTTTCACCTGACGGTAAACACATAGCCTTTACAGGCCAGTATGACGGCAATACCGAAGTTTTCCTTATCCCTTCAGTCGGCGGAGAACCTCGGCGCCTGACCTATACAGCCACCCTGGAGCGCGATGATCTGGGCGACCGTATGGGGCCCAACAACATAGTTATGGGGTGGACTCCTGACGGCAAACATATTAC
>SLPB01000059.1 GCA_007132225.1 Bacteroidales bacterium
ACAACCAGATGTTCAGAGATTTTCCGGAAATTGCCGACTTCATGGCTGAGGATGAAGGCTTGATGAACCTGTCATGGCTTTGGCTCTCAGACGGAGCGTGGGCTGGCCACAGTATAGCCGACAGGCTTTACGCGGACTGGCGAATGGAAAGCTGGCATGTAAGGGTGGGACGCCAGCGGATCAACTGGGGAATAACACTGGTATCCAATCCAAATGACCTTTTCAACACCTATTCATTCTTTGATTTTGATTATCCTGAAAGGCCCGGGGCCGACGCAGTAAGGATAAGACACTTCCTGGGCCACCTTTCAAGCGTCGAGCTGGCGGTCAGTCCGGGCAGAGACAGCCGCGAAACTGTTGCTGCAGGAATGATCAGGATAAACCAGTGGAACTATGACCTGCAGGCCCTGGCAGGCTACTTCAGACACAGGGCAGCGCTCGGAATGGGGTGGGCGGGAAGCATCGGCGGTGCAGGCTTCAAGGGCGAGGCCACCTGGTTCTATGATATTGAGGAGCAGCCGGGAATCACAAGAGGCAACCTGGTAGCTTCCACGGGTATGGATTACATGTTTGGAACAGGCACTTTCGGGGTGATTGAATTCCTGTATAACGGGGGTCACCAGCGGCAGCCCGATCCGGTTTTCATGATAACACAACCCCTCAGGCCGGATAATATAATGTTTTCCCGATATGCAGTAACGGTGAATGCACAGCATCCTTTTTCACCCATACTCCAGGGCGGGATGGCAGTAATGGCACTTCCAGATATTGAAGCTCTGTTTTTGATGCCCAGCCTTGACTATTCCCTGGCAAGGGACCTGGATCTGGAGTTTGTCGGTCAGATTTTCCTGGGGGGAGAGGGAACCTTCCTGGATCAGGCAGGCTCAGGGTTTTACCTGGCCCTTCAGTACTCATTCTGACAGACTTGCAAAACATTCAATTATTATCCTGGGTAATTTTATAAGGGAAATCAACGGATATGTCAGGGCAGTCCTTTATAAGGATGGAGGGAAGACTCTTGCAGGCACACAACCGTTTGGACTGAAAAGAAGGGAGTAAAACTGTCTGTCCGGCTACAACTGTTATATCCGGCCGCTATTATCACCTGGAGGAAAAGAGTAAAAACAAATCTCAGCATCTTCTCCGGCAATATAGACCTCTTTTCCAGTCATTGCCGATATCTCCGAACGGAACCTGCCGGCATCACTGTTGTCGGGCGAGAGGTGAGCAAGTACTATATTCCTTACATTGGCAAGGTCGTTTGCAAGTAATGTCTCCTTGCATCTTTCGAGTTCCATATGTGTCAGCAATATCCTTTTGGCACGTATATGCGGAACCCGGCCTGACCGGATATTTGAATCCAGGATATCCTTTGCATAATTACATTCTATAATAATGTGGTTAAGGCCGGGGAAAATATGATCACAAAACCCCGTATCTGAAACAAATGCAATTGATCCGCAGTCAGGATGATCTATCAGAAAACCAAGGCATGGAACATCATGGTGCAAGGTAAAAGGACTGACAATGAAATCACCCAGAACATATTCGTTTCCGGGTTCTATTTCAAATCCCATGTTACGGTAACGACCCATAGGTACTGCATCAAAAACCCTGCGGGATGCAAGGATATTTATTCCCTCCCTGGCAAACTTAACAATATGCCGGGAGTGGTCGCTATGTTCGTGAGAAATAAGACAACCAACAATATCAGAAACTTTCAGGTCCAAAGCCGGCCTTAGACGTGAAAAACTCATGCCAGCCTCTATCACCAGGGCTTCCCGGTTATTTTCCAGTATGTAACAGTTTCCCCGGCTGTTGCTGCCCAGTACCTTTAATTTCATCTATATCCTGATAGTTATCTGATCAATAAAATTTCCTGATCAGGATAAATCCCTGCCAGGCAAATATTTATATTACTGCAAAATGCAACAATTGGATTAATGTTTGTAATACCTTGCATTGATGGATTTGATATTATTAAAAGTGCCGGAATATGAAGGTGTGAGAAATTCCGGTTGACCGGAATTAAAATCTGTATCCAACAGTGAGATACCTTCCGGCACCGAATGCGGGGATTCCGGACATAGCAGAAATATCGGTTAATCCACGTCGCCAGGTAAATGCTAAATGAACCTTCATAATATCAATGCCAAAGCCCAGGTTGAGCCCCCACTCACTGGAGGGGTGCGAATTATCGAAGTCCAGGTCTGCCCCCCCATCCCGGCCTGCAAAATTATACCGGAAGTATCCTCCTGTAATGGGATAAACTCTTACCAGTCCGCTATCATCGCCTGCCAGGTAATACTGAAGGTTAACAGGAATGGTCAACGAATGCCTGCGATATGATCCATCCGGTGATTTACTTCCGTTATAATCATAAAGGATTTCAGGCTGGACGGAAAATTTTTGTCCCACCTGCATTTGCAGAAAAAATCCTGTACTGAACGCAAATACATTGTTGGCATCAAAAAATTCATCAGGAAATTTATGATTCGTACTGCCAATATTCGCCAGCAACCCGGGATTGAAGCGTAGGCCATAAGTTCTTTGCAGTCTGGCAAAACGCCGGGAAGGAGCAAGGTCGGGCATCATTGAAATTTCCCCAACAAGCGATTGCAGGTAACGGGTTACAATTGCCATACCATCATAATCAAGCAGATCGTAAGTATCTCCGGGCTGGTGGTAAGGTGATTCCAGGCCGGTGAAGGCCTGGGCTGCCGGAATTCCAATATCTCCAAAGGGCCGGGTATCGGTTCTTACCGGAATGTCGGATGTGGTTTTTCGCAGCTGGATATCCTGTGCCATGGCAATTTCCCTGGCCAGGTTATCGCCATCATAGAGTGTGCCGATTCCCCTCAGTTCCAGTCCGCTATTGGCCTCATACATACCCACCATATCAAGACTGAACATCATTTTTATTTTATCCCTTACTAAAACTTTATTTTCATCGATAAATATTTCTGATCCTAACAATCCGCTTTCTTCAGCATCAAAGGCAACAAAAATGACACTTCGCCCGATTAGATTTGGATTTTGAGAGAAATATGCAGCCAATTCAATAAGCACAGCTACTCCGGAAGCGTTGTCATCGGCACCATTGTAAATAACACGTTCCCCGTCATGGTATTCATAGCCCAGGTGATCATAATGAGCTCCTATTAAAATGAACTCATCCATTAAACCGGGATCGGAACCCGGAAGATACCCGACCACATTGGTAGCCGGCACCCTGGCCAGGCCGATCCGCAGGTCAAAATGCTGAAAATAATCATTATTGAAATGCCTGAGGCCGGTTGAACGAAACTGTTCTGCAATATAGTTCTTTGCCATGATCTTTCCCCCGGTTCCCAGTCCGCGACCTTCCAGTGAATCGGAAGCCAGTATTGAAACATGACCTTTAAGTCTGCCGGCCAGGGGGTCACTTTCAAAACCTTGTGCATTTAGTGAAAAGGAGAGTACACAAAGGGATAGCAGCAGTGTAAACAATGATTTTATCATGTGAGGGTCATTTATGAATATTAAGATACAAAATTATGATGATCCATCAATCAAACATTCCGGATTTGATGATCCGTAACTAATCTGCCGGGAAAATAAAAATTCAATATACCAGTCCCAAATGCAAAACGGGTTTTACTCATTGCTGTCTACTCCTCAATTATAACCCTGAATCCAACATTATACACTTTCTGCCATGGCAAATATGATTTTCTGAAATAGGAAGTTGAGGACCTGGGATGATCGATCCAGGACCCGCCCCTGACTACTTTCATTTCAGCTTCCCCGTTCCTGTTTTCGTTATAAGGATAAGGGTGGTAAGCAGAACGTGTCCACTCCGAAACATTTCCGTGCATATCGTAAAGCCCCCATGGATTGGGCTTATAGCCTCCGGGAGCGACTGCAAGCATATTGCCGTCGTCCACTCTCTCCTCCTTCGGATGCCAGGTATAATATTTGTACCAGCGATTATCTTCACTCATAGGCTGCGGATCGACACCTGAAACAGCCATTTTATTCAGCTGTCTGTCAGCCATATTCTCATAAGGGGCAAAATCATCATTAAAACAACCAAACCAGAACGGACTGTCGCTTCCGGCCCTGCAAGCCCACTCCCATTGTTTTTCAGATGGAAGTGTAAAATTCAGTCCGCTATTTTCGCTCAATTTCTTGCAAAACTCCACAGCTTCATTCCAGCTTACCCTGATAACAGGTTGCTCTGGCTTATTTGCAGGATAACCTTCATTTACATGATCCTTCCACTGCTGGTCATGAAAACGGCTGTCATGATCCGGAAAGATGGTTCTGAACTGTGCATTGGTAATTTCCGTTTCTGACATCCAGAAAGATTTATTTACTTCAGCTACATGGGCAGGAGAGTAATCTGAAGGATTGCTGTTTGTGCCCATTAGAAATCTGCCTGCCGGAATTTTAACAAACCTTAAATTCACCCCCGGAGCAATCTCAACAACCTTTTCGGGCCTGCCTTCTCTATCAGGAAACCGGGCTGTAACTGCATCAAAAGGAAAATCTTTGATTTTTACATCTTTAAATTTCACTTCTTCCATTTTGGGCTTTACGGGCACGGGCCGGGGCTTGCTGTCCAGGTATTCTGCATAGGCATCTATTTCACCCCGCCAGTCCACTCCCATCCCGCCGGCGTACTTGTTCATAAGTTCAATTCTTCTTTCATACTGATCCCTGACCACAACATTTTGCTTATTGAACCCTTCATAGGGATCGGCACGAAATGAGCCGTGATAGGGAGCATTGAAATCAATCCAGTTGTAAAGCGTCCTCCATTCACTATCTGTCAATTCCACGCCATGATGTCCTCTTTTTAACATTTGAATCAACGGACTCGTCGAAGCATGGTATTCATACGGGTAAAGCACCTTCATTCCCGCTTCCGGCCCCTGGCGGTGAATGTAAGGATGCAGGTCAAGATAACTCTTGCTATAGGCAAGATTGTTCGGGACATTTTCATCTATGCGGCCTCCGGTGAAGTTGCGCTTAAGGGATCCGTCATGACAGGCGACACAGGCCCGGTCAAGAATGGGTTGAACCTCAAGTTCAAAAGTAAAAGAACGAACACCTCCTGCGGGGACTTCAATTTCCCGTGGAGGGTTTGCGGACGCAACTGGCCTTCCAATCCTGGGTGCCTCATTCTGATCTTCATGGCAGCCTATACACGAAACCATCTCTCCGGGCATGCCGGTCAGCCAGCTTCGCATCCATTGAACAGCTCTTCCCTGCTCGTCGAGGGGCTGAAGAGAAACAGGTGTATTGGCCGGTATATTAAACATTACCGAACCATCGTCTTCTATGGGAACCTCACCCAGAAGCCGCTTAATATCCCATCCACTCTGAATGCCTTGCGCTACATGGTCTGACGGGGACCTGTTATATGCGTATTCGTAGGCAAAAACACGTAATGACCTGACAGTACCCCGGGGGACGCCCGATAAGCCCTCCCCTTCATATATATCCTGAATAAACACGGTAGCGGTTTTACTGCCCTCCTTAACCTTTTCCGGAATAACCGGAGGGACTGTTCGCGGTTTCAGGGGTATGCCATGAATATAACCTTCTCCCTCCTGTTCCCTGATTAGGGTAATATTATCGTAAATATCAACCAGATACAGCCCCCACAAGCTATTTGGTGTCAGTTTGGCTGTAACAAAAAAGTACTTGTCATTAACCGGATAGGGTTTGAGAAAACGGGGATAAACACCTCCCACCATATCATCCTTTACTATTGGAATAATGGGACGGTTACTGAATGGTATCTCCTGCACCATACCCTTTTCTTCCTTACGGCTTATGGCAGGGTCAAAAAGAACAAGGCGACCACTCCTGACCACACCGTGATGTCCGGATATGATGCCGACAAACCGGGTGGAGTGGCCGGGAACAGGCTGAACATCCATTATACTGGTTGGAAAAACAGAGCCGCTTCCATACAGTGCGCGCTGCTCCGTTCCGTCGGGGTTCATATGCATCACAATACGTGAAAAATAGTGGGTTAAATCGGCATACTCCCAGCGAACATACATCAAACGCCCGTTATTCATAACCACAGGATGCCAGTTGGCATCCTGATCAAAGGTCATCCTTCTCAAATCACCTCCCACGGGATCAGACAATACAATATTACCCACGGCATCGCTTCCGTTAACACAGGGAACAGCATGATATCCAATATTTGAAACTGCAGCAACTTTACCATTGGGAAGATAACTGGCGTCGAAAAACTCAAGGTCATCTTCGGGTGGTTCAATTACCATTGTCAAGCCCTTCCCATTGATTTCTGTTTCATAAACCTGCCACCGGTTGGTTTCATCTACCATTGAAAACATGAATCTCTCAGCGTCCCAGTGCAATTTAAGATCGGGTAGTGATGAGCCGTTATCCGGTTTAAAAACGGTTCGGTGCTCAGGCTCACCTCTAAGGTTATATAATTCAAGGATTTCGGCATCAAAGCCTCTCCTTGGGGCTGATGACTGGTTCGACCAGTTATTGGGCTGTGTGCCCATGGCTGAAGGGTTTGCCAGCCTGGAGTTTGCTCCGATTATATACCGGCTGACCAGTATGCGGTCGAAGTCAAATACGGGGTCAGATAACAAAATTTCTCTTTTAAGCTGCAGTGCTCTGCTGGCTGCAAAAAGGTCACGTGGTTCATTGTGGTATATTCCGCTAAAACCTTTTCCAACAAGATATTTAAGCTCATCCAATTTACCGGTGACTTCAGTCCGGTTAAAAGACCTGTCTGAATTAATGTTGTCAAGAGCAGTTTCAATAGCAGGCACATTAAGCCAGCTCAATTGCTCATCAAGTTTGTTTATCTCGTGAGCAATGAAAAAAAGATCCAGCAGACCCTTAATTCTCTCCCTGGTATCAGCCAGAGCAGTCAGTTCCCTTATTCTGGTGTCAAACCAGGATGTGCTCTCAAAATTACTACTTATTTCTCTTATTATTGCCTCCTCTAAGGAGCCGTCAGTGGTTGATAGAAATTTTTTTACATCTGCCCGAAGATAAGGCATAACAGCACTCATTTCCAAAGGAAACTGTTTTTGCAGCATCCCCAGTTCATAATCGATATTCAGGGAGTCGTAAGGTGTTTTATTTTTCTCAAGACTGCTAACAACACCCTTCTTTGTTTCCAGCACTGCTTTCACCCATGTATGGGAATGCGGCCAGGCATAAGCCTTGATAGCATCCCGCTGCACAAAGCTGATAATTATACACAAGCCTAACATAACAACAAGGCTTGAAAACAGCAGAACAATTTTCTTCATGGATAATATATTATTCCTGCTTAGACAACACATCTGTAAATTCTACGCCCGGATTGGTAAAGCGCAACCCGTCGCCGTCATGATAATTTGCGTATTCTGTAATGATAGCTCCTTCAGGACCTGCAAACAAAAAGTGAGGCGACCCTGGTTCTGCAAGATGCAGCACCTGGTCTGTTTCCTGCTTTTGAAAGTGGGATATTGTTATATGTCCTTTCTGACTTTCCGGAAGCCTGGGAGGATTGGGGGTAGGATCACCAATGGAATAATTGTATGCCCAGCCATGTCTCATTTGCCAGCTTTCAAACTTGGCCGGATATTCAGTGGCTACATGCTTATGTTCAACGATCATCTGTCCGGGGAGCAAATATATCTCATGGCCGAAATAATTCTGCTCAGGATCGTTTACCCAAAAAACACCTGCCATACCAACATTTTCGAAATCACCGATATTAAAATCTGTGATCCACAGGTTTTCCTTTAAAAAATCAGAGTAGGGAACTCCGTAATGTTCAAACATATCAAGATACGCCTTAAGGGCAACTTCCGGATCCAATTCTCCATTTTTATAGAAATCGGCATTTGTGTACTTTTTGGTGTAAGGGTCATTTACTTTCATAGTCTCTTCTTGTTTACATTGAACAAAGAATGCCAGGAAACCAGATCCAAGCATCAGGATAAAAATATACTTATTAAAAATATTCATAAGACTGAGATTTATATGATAAATAATTATAAAATATTTTATGTGCAGTTAAAATCATCATAACAGCCGGGTATTATCAGGCTTGCTGCCTTCAAGGTCCATATAAGCAAAACCTTCAATTTCTACCAGAAGTTCCTCACGGCAGACATCACCTTTGAGATAAACTGAAGGTAATGCTTCATATTTCTCATTAATAATTTGCTTTGCCGGTTCAAAAAGAGCTTCATCCTTTAAATAAACACGCATGGAGTGAAGCTGTGCACCGGAAGCATTTTCAACCCCGGCTTCCGACAGGATCTCCTTTGATATAAGATGTTCTATATTTTCCAGTGTAATTCTTGTTTGCTCAACAATACCAACGTTTTTAAGACTTTCTTCTCCCCTGATAGCAGCTGTTCCTGAAACATAGACAAGACCTTTATTTTCCCAATAAACCAACTTCCCTCTTTCAAACTTTGGAGTTGTTTTTAGTCCGGTCCGCACATCACTGGTTCCAATCAGAACGCACGGCGAATAGCCATGAGCAGGTACCTGCCAACTATTGTTCAGTGCCAATACCTCAACACCAGAGCTGACCGGATGAAAAGCATCAAGATCAATCATTACACCTGCGCAACAGGATCCGACCCCGGTAGCAGCAGGATATCCATTTACCCATGATGCCTTATCGTAAAAACGAGCCCTTGACTCGTTGAAATCCTGATAATTCTGATGTCCGTTAGTGACCCTGACTATCTGTTCAATATAGTTCCATTGGCGGATAATGGAAGAAATGGGCATTTCTTCAAAACTGATAATCTCTTCCAGTTTAGAAAAAATCTCATCAGACTGTTGCCTGATATTAATCTCATAAGTGTCTGCTTTTACCCCGCCCAGAAACAACCTTTTTATTTTGGATGATTCAGCAATTATATAGGGTATATCTTTCCATCGTTTATAAAATACCTGCATGCCACTCTCGGGTATCAGCTCAACGACCTCCATCACTAAACTCTCTTCAAGTGATGGTTGTGCAACATAGCTGAAAACCGGCGGCTGATCTTTAAAATAATGATAAACAAATTGTGTTATTAGCTTAAGATGTGACAAATAATCTTTATTATTTAAAGGATTACCGAAAAAAACCAACCTCACTGTTACCCTGTTCTGCTCATAAGCGGTAAAGATATGAGACAACTGTTCCTCAAGGGTAATTCCCCGGCCTTTAATATAATAAGGTTTATTCTGGATCATAATTTTATAAGGAATTTACATATTCAACCAATTCATCCACTTCTATATCAGATATTTCTTCCTCTATACCATGCCTGTGTATTTTAAACACATCTTCCATTGTAGCTGCCCGGCCATCAAAAAGATAAGGAGCCGTCCTCCACACTTCATTCAGCGTTGGTGTATCCCATCCCTTTTCGAACTCGATATCCTGGCCAATCCGGTACATTTTTAAATCAGTAAAGTAGGTGCCTGAATGACAATCTCCGCAACCAAGCCTTTGATAGACCAGTTTCCCACGTTCAGCTTTGCCGGATAGTTTTCCATTAACAAGGTATGGACTGGGAACCGGACGAAGTGATTTGAGATATTCATCGACGCTCATGGCAAGATCTTCAGAAATTTCATTAAACTGAATATGTCTGAACCCTGCTCTAACAGCAATTTCTGCCGTTACCCGGATGCCGGAAATCATAACAGGCGGCGTCACATGACTGTATAACAAGCTTTTAGTATTCTTAGGATTACCAACTCCGTCATTCAGCAAATCCCAGTTCAGTCCATCGGTACGTCCCTCACCGGGATGGCAGCCATTGCAGGACTGCCAGTTCTGAAAACAATAAGCGGCATCATTAAAAACCCTTTTGCCTCTGTCTGTTTCTGATTCTGTCCTGTTCTCATTTAAATGGATGAAACGTACCTGATTATCTGACAGGTCAACGATATTAAGTATATCTGAAAAATAGGTGGGAATAATTACATTATCGCCGGATATGATAAAATTCCTGGGGCCATTTCCAATCAGGTTAATTCTATGACGGATCCCGGACATAAATGTCAAATCATAGTTCAGGGAACTCTTGTCGGCACGGGTATTAAACTTTTCTAAAAACGCCGGGTAATCTATCACACTAATTTCATGAGTGCCGGAATGGGTAATCACAATTTTATCGTCGGTACAATTTATTCCCCATATACCGGCTGCGCCACGCTCAGGATCATCCAGCAGAACGGTGCCTGATTTCTCAAGCGTTTCAACATCAATCATACTCATCGCACTGGTATTCATCCAGCCCTGGAGCAACTGGTTAGTAGGCAGGCCAAAACGGCCAAGGTTATGTACAATAAGTACATACCGGCCATCCGGACTAAGGCAAATATCCCGCAGGGCATTGCTGCCGCCTGGCAATTGAATATCTTTTACCTTAACAAAGCCATCCAGATCCATAACTGACACAGAAGCGGCTACAGTATCAATATCTGCCCGTTGTGCAGGAAGAAAATTTGTTACAAAAAGATACTTCCCTTCCGGACATACTACGGCACCTTTGGGTTCGCGTAAAACCTCCGCAGTCCCAATTATCTTACGGGTGTTTAAATCAATCCGGGTAACGGTATTCTGAAACTGGTTAAGAACATAAAGGGTATTACCCTCAGGTGAAATCACCGGTGAATTAGCTCCGGAACCTGTAATCAGGCTTTTTTCAACTTCACCGGTTATTAAATTCAAAAAATGCACCTTACCGACTGTTTCAAAAGTTGTAATATAGGCATAATCTCCCCTGGTAGCTATACCCGTGGGGATCTCTTCAAATTCCCGAGTAAGCAGGGGTTTATCAAATTCAGCAGAATACAGCACCACCGTTTTGAGCCCTTTGTTGGATACAAGGTACAGGTTATTGGAAGTTTCCTGGATATCTGTAGGATAATAAGGCAAAGTTCTTAACTGTTGCTGACGGAAATAAAAGCCGGAAATGAAAATCAGGCCTGTCAAACAAAAAAATAAATATCTCATTATACTGTTTATATTTAATGTGATCCCTTTATATGATAAAGGGATGATAATATAAGTTTATATTATGCCCTTCAAAAATTACAGATGAGACTATGAGTGTGTCGTTCATTTCTTCTCTCAATTATTGTTGAGTGTTTCCCTGGGTTCTCCCGGATTGCTGCAGGATTCCTTATTCTCGTCAAAGCAATCTTCCAGCTTTGAAATGAAGCCGCCTCCAACAGCATCAACAAAAGGAAGCAGGATCATATCTGCACCAGCTTTGACCAGACTTTCAACATGATCCGAGTTATGTTGACTAAGTACGATTCTGCCACTGAACTTGTGATGTTTCAGAATCTTAAGGAGATGAAGATTGATCTCATAATCGGCAAGAGTACTTATAATGATTCTGGCGTTTTTCATGGGTAGCAGTTCAGGCAGATCAGGATCTTCTGCATCGCCAAGCTGAGCGGTTCTTCCCTTGGAATTCCATCTATTAACGGCGGCCGGATCAAAATCGACTCCCATAACTGTCCTGCCGCTACGCTCCAGAGTTCTCGCAATATTGTTACCGTAACGCCCGAGCCCGAATAAAATCACATCAAATTGCTTCTTCTCCATCCGCTTTACCTTAACTTCACGGTAGGGGTCCTTTTTCTCAAAAATATCCAGCATCGGGGAAATAAACTCAAAGATCTGGTGCGAATATAATATCATATAAGTGGAAAAGCCAATGGTGATTAATCCCACCAGTATGATCAACCCCATTGTTTTATCATCTATATGTCCAAGCTGAAGTCCCATTGCAGCAAGAATAAGAGAAAACTCACTGATCTGAGCTACAGCCAGGCCGGAGAGAAAGGAGGTGCGCTTTCTGTAACCCATCAGTCCCATAATTATCAGTACTATCAAGGGATTCCCAATAAGAACAAAAAATGAGAATATAACAGCCGGTTTGAGCTGGTCACCTACAAGGGAAAGATCAAGCTGGGCACCAAGGTTGATAAAAAAGAAAAGAAGCAGAAAATCCCTCAGAGTTGTCATCTTACCACTTATTATCTCACGGTATTCGTTACTGGCAAGGGAAATACCCGCGAGAAAAGCGCCTACCTCTTTACTGAAACCCAGATACTCTGCAATTGCTGCAAGGATCAATGCCCATGAAACAGAGAACAGGATAAGCAACTCCTGCGAATGGACCATTGCTTTTACAATGTAAGGCAATACATAAAACATAAGAATACCAACTACCGCCAGCATCGCCAATCCCTTTAAAACTACAAGTGCAATATCAAAAACCGGATTTGTTGTTGCTTCAGCACCAAGAGCCGAAAGAAATATCATCGCCAGCACAACAACAATGTCCTGAACGATAAGGAACCCGATAGATATCTGTCCGTGAAGTGAATCAATCTCTTTTTTGTCTGATAATAGCTTTACAATAATAATGGTGCTGGAAAAGGTGAGTGCCACTGCTATATATGTGGCTATTATGGTAGAATAACCAAATGATTTTGCAATAATAAACCCGAAAAACGATGTAAAGATTACTTGGCCCATTCCCGTTAGCAAGGCTACCTTGCCTGTAGATTTGATAAGGGTAAGGTCAAGCTTAAGTCCGATTGCAAATAGCAATATTGCAATTCCAAGTTCCGCAAGCAGATGTATCTGTTCAAGTGAGTCCAGCAGATCCAATCCCCACGGCCCCACAAGTACACCAACAGCAATAAAAGCAACAATAAGTGGCTGTTTCAAAAGCCTCCCCACAAGTCCAACCATTGCAGAAAGAATCAGGATAGCTGCAATTTCAAAAAAGGGATTGGAAATAATTTCCATTTATTATCTCGGTATTTATAAAAATACTCTTTTTACATAACTGATATGCCAGTGTAGCAAAAATAAGATATTCCCTCTTTAAAACTTATTAACTTGTAACAATTATTTTCGCTAACGCCGTTATATAAAATGATTTCAATGGATTATGCAAATATCACATAACAGTCACCATATAGCTGTTATGGAAGATCATTATTGTCTGAAAAAGAGTTCAATGAAAATAAAGAGACAGGATAGATTGCAGAATAAAAGAATTTATCCGTGACCCGGGTTCGGGCCTCCTCAGTGAGTCGGGTTATTAAAGTCGGGGCATGTAATTTGACCGTGACCCGCCTCTGTGTCACTCTTACTCAAGAGAGAGATCACCTTTGGGCTCAACCACCTCTCCCTGAATCCTGAAAATTGCGGTCTGGCGATTCTCAGCATTGGACTGTATTGTAACGGTGCGGCGGATTCGGTGTGGCCGGGGAACGATCCTGAACTGAACCTCAACATAACCGGTATCAGCCGGGGCTATAGGTTCCTGGGTATAACTATTCACTCTTGTCCCGCAGCATGCTCTTACAGTTGTTAATACAAGTGGCTGGTTGCCGTGATTAATTACAGAGAAGTTAATCTTGCCATCAGGAACTTCATCTGTCGGGATCTCGCCATAATCCAAACCATCGGGGTACATAACAATATAAGGACCATCATGATGCTGGGCCAGTAACGCAGATACAGTGAACAAAGTGACAAAAACAGCAATAAAAATTCTCATAATAATTGTTTTTTATATAAGCCCTCTCAATTTTTGGGCCATAAAATACCATTGTTTGAATAATGGAGCATCAAAGGTTTTAAATATCGAATATAAATGTAAATTTTGCTTACTCAATAATAATCCTTGAGACAACGCTATTCTGGTTAATTTTAGTATAGTAATACCCGGATTTTTATACGTGTAGCCTGCAGGGAAGTTTCACTTATTCCTGGTAAACACGAATCCTATCCTTAAAAAAATTTATAAAACTCAATTTTCTCCATCATCCTGTTTCAAACAAAATATGCAAGGGGAATAAGAGAAATGCCAGGCAGAAAGAAAACACCTTTTTAAAAACTTTTAAAACAATTGCAACCTTTTAGATAATTTCCCGTCTTTAAATTGATAACAACATTTTATTTATGTATGATTGCAGATCATCAGTTAAATATGTGGAAGCTTAACAGACGCATAGGGATTATAGCGGTCATTTTTCTAACCATGACTTCAGGGTGTGAACCCGAAGAATATACTCTTCCAGTGGATTTTGAACTAAAATTCAGAATCGCTGAGACACCGGTCATGGACGGAAAGTTAATTGTCCGGAGTATAGCATTAAACCTTGGTTCCATAGAAATAGAAGGAAGACGTGCTGTAGGAGGGGATGTTTTTATGACCAGGAAATTTGATAACCCCCGGCTTATAATCATCAGGCCACATTTTATCACCGAGGCTATCAAATTTAATATTCCCCAGGGAATTTATGACCGTTTGTTGTTTCAATTAAAATTTCACCCTGATCCAGAAGAAGAAGATCTTTATGATGAATTTAGTGAATGGCTTGAAGACATGGAACATGGAGAAGAAGAAATTGATGATCTTCGTGAAGAT
>SLPB01000012.1 GCA_007132225.1 Bacteroidales bacterium
GCAACGCTGACGACGGATCATCCTGGAAAATAATTACCACCAGACCCGGAGTGTCACCAATTGATAATCTTTCCAGGGCAATAGCACAAAGTGCCAATGAAAACAATTTAAAAAGTGAAGATAATTATCAGCCTGACAAATTTGCCCAGCTATTAAAAGGTGATCATCATGGGCTTGCTGAATTATTTTATCAAATTATTGGAAACGAAAAGGGGCGAATACTGATTATAATTGATCAATTTGAAGAACTCTTTCATTTCCGGAAAACCAGTATTAATGGTGTTGCTAATAAAGAACACGAAGATTTCATAAGTCTTCTCGTGGAAGCTGTAAGGAATAAAAAACTACCGGTTCATGTTTTACTTGCAGTAAATTCAGACTTTCTTGAAGATTGTTACCATTCCCGGGCTTTGAGTAACATGATACTTGAAAGTAACCATAAACTTGATGAATTTACAGCTGATGATCTGAGACAGGTTATTGAAGTCCCTGCAAAAATGGAGGGAGCAGAAATAGATTCAGTACTTGTAAATCAAATTTTAAGGGATATAACTGATAAGTCCGATCAATTACCTTTGTTGCAACATCTCCTTAACCGGATGTGGGATTATTGGGTGGACCAAAACATTGACCAGCCCATTTCATTAAAAGAATATGATGCTGCAGGCGGCATTGAAAACGCAGTTTCAATACATGCTGATCAGGCTTATGATGACTTATCCGACAGTGATCGGAAATTATGTGAAAAGATATTTAAAACAATAACAGGTAAGTTGGATTCTGATATAGCAGTTTCAAAACCTCTGCGAATTGACGATATTGCATTTATAAACCATTCTGGCACACCGGAAATAATAGATATTTTGGAAAAGTTCCGGCAACCTGGCCGTCCCTTTATTTTGCCACAGAGGGATGTTAAACTGGATCCTGAAACGGTTATCTCTCTTTCTCACGAAAGCCTGATCAGATTATGGAAAAGACTTCGAACATGGGTTGAGGAAGAAGCAGAATCTGTATCTATTTATACCAAGCTCGCTGAACAATCCAGATTATTTCAGGTTGGCAAAGCGAATCTCTTGACCGCACCCGACCTTCAAAAGGCAATCCTATGGAGGGAGAAAAATGAGCCTACCTTTCAGTGGGCTCAAAGGCATAATACTGCTTTTGAAAGAACCATGCAGTATTTAAATCTAAGTCAGGAAACCTATGAATCAAATGAATTTGAAAGTTATTTCAGATCCAGAAGAGTATCAAGAATTACAAGATCCGTTGCAGTTATAGCTATTTTAATCGGGGTAATTTCCGCAGGCATCCTGTTTTATAATTCCCGGTTTTTTCCCGAGACATGGATCCTGTCTGACAAAGCATCACAGGAGGAAATTGCCGCTGATGAACAGTTAATTATTCCTGACGACAGGTCTCCTGACATAAGTACAGAGGATATTAAAGAGGAAACACCCGGGCAAACCGGTATTCCCCCCCTGGAGGAAGATCAGGCCTCACCTGGGGTGCCAGACCGGTCAACGCCTCCCGATCCTTCAGTGCCGAGGCCAACGCCTCCTGATCCTTTGCCACCCGAAAAAGACCCTCCGCCTCCTCCTGCAACCTCTGACACGGGGCGACGGGTTGCTGAATCATCAGTATCTTCACGTGAACCATTACGGGGTCAAAATGAAGTTCCCGGACAAAATTTCAACGCTGGCAGGGATGAAGCAGTGAAACAGCGGATGGTTGCAATTTCGCAATCACTGGCCGTCAGATCCCTTCAGGTGGATAATAATCCGGACCTGAAAGCTCTGCTTGCATTTCAATCCTACATGTTCAATGAAAAGTATAACGGGCCATCCTATAATTCCGATATTTATACAAGTCTTATTGCCTCCATAAAAGGCATTTACGGAGATCAGCACAATGTATATAAGGGGCATACAGAGTCAGTGAATTCAGTTGTTTTTCATCCCAATAGTTCGATTTTTTATTCCGCCTCGTCAGACGGACAGGTAATACAATGGGATATTAATGATGACAATAAATTACCCAGGACTCTAATCCAGAATTCTGTTGTCAACAACCAGATAGCTATCTCGCCTAATGGTCAATGGCTGGCAGTGTCAACCGAAGGAGAGGGTGTCCATATTTTCAATCCATCCAGGAACCTGCCTAATCCGTTCCAGGTTACATGGGGAAACAACAGGGTCATTGCAATTGATTTTTACCCTGACAATGAGCATATTATTTTTGCAGGTTCAGATAACTCAATAGTAAAGTACAATATAAGGAGCAGGAGCCATGAGGTGCTGGGAAAAACCAATTCTGAAGTTTTATCACTGGCAGTATCTTCTGACGGAGAATTTTTTGCAGCCGGCACCAGGTCAGGTCAGGTCATTTTATATCATCCAGGTTCCGACAATTCCCCGCGAATATTATTTAATGAAGCAGGCGACGAAATATTCTCAGTAGCTTTTAACATTAATGATTCAAGGATTGCTGCAGGCAGCATAAAGGGGGATGTTAAAATCATGGATGTTTCAAATGGGAATCTCCTGGCCACTCTTGGGGGGCATAATGCAAGGGTCGTAGATGTTGAGTTTTGTCCGGCCAATAAATTCATCGCCTCATCAAGTTTTGACGGATCAGTTCGTATATGGAATGCACAGAATTTTAATTCCCAGGCCGTAATACTTCGTGAACATGGCTCATGGGTGCGGGCTGTTGCATTCAATTCAAAAGGCAATAAAATGGTTACCGTCAGCCGTCAGGAGCCAAGAATTCGGGTTTGGACCACAGATGCAAAAGAAATGGCAGTTATGATCTGTGAGGGACTAACAAGGAATATGACTTCGGCAGAGTGGAATCAATATATTGGAGATGATATTCCCTATCAGCAATCCTGCCAGCAACTATCAGACAGTATACAATCTGTATTTTAAATATAAAATTAATTATGCATATCGTCAGAGTTAGATTATCAATAATGATTCTGTCTTTATTTTTAACCTCACAGCTATTAATGTCACAGGACGATTGTTCATCAACACTGGAAAGGGCGGAAAAATTATTTGAGCAGGGTGTTATTGAGGATATTCCTGGATTGCTTGCAGGATGTATAAGTAGTGGATTTAATCGCGAAGAAAAAAGACGTGCTCAAAAACTGGTAATTCTGGCATATTTATTTGATAATAAGATTCAGGAAGCCGAAGATGAAATGGTGAGTTTTTTAAGGAATAATCCTGAATATGAGATAAAGGCTGATGATCCTGCAGAGTTTACCACATTATTTGCAAGCTTCAGAACATACCCCTATTTATCGGCAGGAGTATTTTTGGGCGGAAATTTATCATCTGCATTTATGCAGGAACCTTATGGCCCCTATAATACTAGCCTTTTTGAGGGCCAGTTCTCACCGCTTCCCGAAATGCAAATAGGTGCTGCAGCCTATATCTTTCTGACAAACAGGCTGGAGCTAAATATTGAAAGTGTTTATACAAGAAACAGCTTTACATATACTAACCTGCAATATGGTTTTGTGGAAGTTTACAGAAAAGAAACACAACAGAGACTTGAATTTCCGGTATCCTTAACCTATGATTTTTCCGGGGATAAATGGCGTCCCTATTTCAGGATAGGGGCTTCCTATGGTTTAATATTGAGTTCACACTCTGATTATAAGAGAAGTCACATGAATACGGGATCTGAATTATCGACGGTTGAAGGCAATAATCTGGATATAACTGACAGAAGAAGCTCCGGCATATTCAACGGAATTCTTGGCGCAGGTTTAAAATACAAAATACCAAGAGGCTTTTTCTTTTTCGATCTTAGGTATTCACATGGTTTAACTGAGCTGGTAAATTCTGAAAGCAGGTGGGATCAGGAGACC
>SLPB01000149.1 GCA_007132225.1 Bacteroidales bacterium
ACAGCACTTGACTTGTGTATATCGCTTTTAATCAAACACTTGCTTCAACGTCTATTATTATAAATCCTGTCTGCAAAATTTCTACTACAACGTTTCAGCAAGATTAAAGTAAAGATTTCATATATCCAAACAAATATGTTAAATAACATTAATTTTTAAAAAAAAATATTATATCGTAATATGCAATTATAATTATAGTTACAATACTCAGACTGTATCAAGAGTTTAAACATGATAAAACAATACACTCCATGTTAATTGTGCCTGATACCGGGTATGACAAAACCATTTTCAACCGGAGCGGAATTGTTGGCTATACAGAATTTTTCCGGCAGAATTTTCACATTTTTCTTTGTAATCTGGCGCATGGTATATTCTTTATTATATTTACATCGAAATTTCATGAGAACTGTTAATACACCTTACTTTTAAACAATTATGGCTGAAGGTTCAAATAATAATAAGAAGAAAACAGGCGGAAAGAAAAGCGGGGTTTTTAAGTTTTTCAAAGATGAACGTTTCAGACTATCTCTCGGTAGTTTTTTTCTGTTATTTGCCTTATTTCTCATATTGTCATTTGTATCCTATTTCTTCACCTGGAAAACCGACCAGAGCTTTGAATGGGAGAAAATAATCTCAGGCCCCGAGGTCAGGGTGGAAAACTGGGCTGGAAAAACCGGAGCATGGTTCTCCTCGCTGTTAATTAACAAATGGTTTGGAATAGCTTCTTTCAGCATCCCCTTTCTTTTGATCTTAACCGGTTTCAAATTAATCAGGGTCAGGCTTGCCCCATTTGGAAAAACATTCAGGATTACCATTGTGGCCACTATACTCTTATCACTTTCCCTTGGGTATATATTCGGAGATGCTTCAGGGTTTCTTGGCAGCGGGCCGGGTGGTGCTCATGGATATTTTATGGCTGAGTGGCTCAATGCCTTTATCGGAAAAACCGCAACAGCACTTCTACTGTTTGTACTTGCCTTTACATTTTTAATGTTTTCTGTTAAAAATTCATCAGCAATCCTTGGCAATATTATTCGCAGGTCAGGTATTAAAAGTTCGGCCGCAGATGCTGTTCCCGGGCAGGATGAATCTGAAGAAATTTCATCTGGTACTAAAAATACCCCGGACAATACCGATAGCCTTTCCACACTGGAACCATCGGAAACCAATACTGACACCGGGAAAGACATTGACATCCCTGACGGGGAAATTAAGAACCAAGAGTATTATGATGAGGAAGGGGAAGAGGGCAGTGTAAAATTTCATGTTAAAGAAAAGGGGCCTGGTGAAAAAAGTATCTCAGATGATATTATCAACAAACAGACAGCTGAAGATTACGATCCCACCCTTGATCTGCCATCATTTAAGTTTCCCCCGATCAATCTCCTTGAGTCATATAAACCCACCGAAACAAGTGTAACCAAGGAAGAGCTGATAACCAATAAAAACCGTATAGTTGAAACCCTGGCCAATTATAAAATTCAGATAGATAAAATCACTGCCACTATCGGGCCCACAGTCACTCTCTACGAGATAGTGCCGGCCCCCGGCATACGTATTTCAAAGATAAAAAACCTTGAGGATGATATTGCATTAAGCCTTTCGGCCCTGGGAATAAGAATAATTGCACCAATTCCGGGAAGGGGAACTATTGGAATAGAGGTTCCAAACCAAAATCCCGAAATCGTTTCAATGCGCTCGGTAATAAGCTCAATAAAATTTCAGGAAGCCAAATATGAACTTCCCATAGTGCTGGGTAAAACAATATCCAACGAGACATACGTGGTTGACCTTACCCGCATGCCCCACCTTCTTCTGGCCGGGGCAACAGGCCAGGGCAAGTCGGTGGGGTTAAATGCCATTCTCGCTTCTCTTTTATATAAGAAGCACCCTGCCCAGCTGAAATTTGTGCTAATTGACCCCAAGAAGGTAGAATTAACAATTTATTCAAAAATAGAACGCCATTATCTTGCAAAACTACCGGATACTGAGGAGGCAATTATCACTGATACCCAAAAGGTAATTCACACATTGCAATCCCTTACAATAGAGATGGATGAACGCTATAACCTGCTGAAGGAGGCACATGTAAGGAACATAAAGGAATACAACACCAAATTTATTGCCAGGCGCCTTAATCCGGAAAAAGGACATCGTTATCTTCCCTATATAGTGGTTATAATCGATGAATTTGCTGATCTTATAATGACCGCGGGAAGGGAGATAGAAACTCCTCTTACCAGGCTTGCCCAGCTGGCAAGGGCTATAGGTATTCACCTTGTTATTGCTACCCAGCGCCCCACAACCAACATAATAACAGGTGTCATCAAGGCAAACTTCCCCAGCCGCATAGCATTCAGGGTTACCTCCATGATGGACTCAAGAACCATACTTGACACTCCCGGTGCCAACCAGCTTATTGGCAGGGGTGATATGCTCATCACCGCGGGAAGCGATATGATAAGGCTCCAGTGCGCCTTTATTGACACCCCGGAGATTGACCGCATAACTGAATTTATTGGATCACAGAAAGGCTATCCATCAGCTCATTTGCTTCCGGAGTACCTTGGAGAAAACAGTTCGGAATCAGCAGAAGTTGACCTGAGAAAAAGGGACGATATCTTCGATGAGGCTGCCAGGCTGGTTGTTCAGCATCAGCAGGGTTCCACTTCACTTATCCAGAGAAAGTTCTCAATTGGCTATAACCGTGCCGGCCGGATAATAGACCAGCTTGAAGCTGCCGGTATAGTAGGTTCCTTTGAAGGAAGTAAGGCCAGGCAGGTTTTAATACAGGATGAATACAGTTTGGAACAATTATTGAATGAAATAGATAATAACTGATCGTATAAATATAATTTTTGAAAAGGAAAAAATGGGAAAATTAAAATTTACAGCTTTGGTATTGCTTACGGTGTTTTTTATTAGCAATATCTTAAATGGGCAGCAGGATGATAAAGCAGGAAAAATACTTGATGGATTATCTGAGAGAATCAAATCATCCCCTTCTGTTTCAATAGATTTTACAATTATCATGTCCGCTATGCAGGATGAATTCAGTGAGGAATATGATGGAAAACTCAATATGAAAGGAGATCAATATAAGTTGAATGTAATGGGACTGGAAACATGGTTTGACGGAACTTCAACTTATACTTACATGCCTGATGTTAATGAGGTTATAATAAGTGACCCTGATGAGGATGGTGGATTACTGTCCAATCCTGCAGAAATTTTCAACCTCTACCATGATGAGTTTAATTACAGGCTGGTTGAAGAACTGACCCTGGAAGGTAAAAGACTATATGAAATAGACCTCCACCCCAGGGATCGAAGCCATAGCTTTCACACCGTTAAGCTTTTTATTAACCAGCAGGATAATCTTTTACATTCAGCTGTGATTGCCGGAAAAGATGGTAACAGGTATACCCTTATAGTAAATGATATGGATAATACCGGAAATTTACCCGATTCATTTTTTGTTTTCAACAAATCCGATTATCCCGGTCTGGAAGTCATAGATATGCGGTGGTAGAAATACTATTTTGGATACTCTATCCTTCCATGGTATATATTCCTGAGTTTATTCTTGTAAACTTCCTTTATTTTTGTAATATCCCGGAAGGTTATGTCTGAATTGCTGAACTGTTCATCATGAAGCTGATTATTGATAATCGACTCCACCAGCTCGTCAATTGTTTCTAAGGTTGTTTCCTTAAGGCTTCTTGAAGCAGCTTCAACTGAATCGGCCATCATCAGCACGGCCGTTTCCCGGGAATACGGCTTGGGTCCGGGATAAGTATATTTTTCTATATCTGCCTCTCTGTCCGGATATTTTTGCAGGTAAGACCTGTAAAAATACTGTACCCTGGTAGTTCCATGGTGAGTACGGATAAAATCAATTATTTGTTCAGGAAGATTATTTTTTTTAGCCAGCTCGACACCCCTGATAACATGGGAGATTATAACCTGTCCACTTTCCTCGAATTCAAGAGAGTTATGTGGATTATATCCTGTATGCTGATTTTCAATAAAGTACAATGGATTTGACATTTTCCCTATATCATGATAAAGAGCTCCTGTGCGGACCAGCAGGGAATTTCCCCCAATCTCATATATGGCAGCTTCTGCAAGATTAGCAACCTGCATTGAGTGCTGAAATGTTCCCGGTGCTTCTTCTGCAAGCTTTCTCAGCAGGGGCTGGTTTGTATCAGAAAGCTCCATAAGTGTGGAATCAGATACAAATCCGAATGTCTTCTCAAAAATATAAAGGAGCGGATACGTCATCAGCACAAGCAACCCGTTACCTCCAAACCAGGCAAAATTAATACTGTCAATTGAAGCAATGTTGCGCTCCTGGATAATGGCTATGCCGAAGTAAAGCAGAGAATAGGATAAAACGATAATAACTGCAGTCAAAAACAGTTTGCTGCGACGGTATAGATTACTCAGACTAAATATGGCAACGATACCTACAATAAAATTCAAAAAAACAAATTCAAAACTATTGGGAGCAAAAAATCCTACAAGAAGCAAAATAATTGTATGAACAAACAACGCAAGCCTCTCATCGTAAAACGTCCTGATAATTATGGGTACAATAGCAAAGGGAACGATATAAAAGCTTACAATGCCGAACCTGATAATCATAATGGAAACAAATACCATCAGGAAAAGCAGGAAAAGTATAAAAAGGGTCTTGCGGGAATCATTAAGTATTTCACGTCTGAAATGATAAAGGAAAAGGTAAATTAATATTACAAGAGAGAAAACAAGTATAAACTGCCCGAGTAATATAAGATTAAGATTTGCCCCGCGGAGCCTGGTTTCGTATTCCCTTTTTAATGATTCAAGTATCTGGAAAACATCGCCTGTTATCAGATCTCCTTTGGAAACTATCCGCTCACCGGACTGTACCATTCCCCTGGCAAGAGAAATATCGTTAAGCAGGCTTTGACGAACCCTTTCTGTCATTGCTTCATCATGATATAAATTGGGTACTACAAATTCACTGTATTCCAGAGAACGGAAAAAATCAACCAGGTAAAGGGGTTTTTCGGAAAGTTCTGACCAAATCCATTCATTAATATTGCTTGTTATGAATTCATAGGCAGATTTCTGACTGAAAAATGTTTCCGGAGAAGTTATATCTCCGATATTATTTCTTACTATAACTATCGGCTCTCCTTTGGAAATAACCCTGTCAGTAACCTCTCCCGGCTGAATGATTCCCCTGCCGTATAATTCATCCAACAAACCTGCACTAAAAGAGGTGAAACGGTTCATTAACAAAAAGATATCCTGATTTTCCTCCATGAACTGATTGTACTGATCTTCACTTATTTCATAGTGGGTTACAATAAACGTCAGCCATCTGCTGCCAAGGTAGTTATGAAAAAGAGAGTTGACAGAGTCAAATACCAGGCTATCATACTGGTAATATTGTTTTAGATCAGCAAGAACGCTGTCCCTTTCAGCATTTAATTCACTTTCAGATTTATAAATAGGAAAATTGAATGGTGCTATAAGTGTTTCATGCATCCATGGTCTTCCTCTTTGAAATTCATATCTGAACTTGCCTTCACGGGGAAGGATATAAAGAATTAAAAGTGCAGTAACCAGAAAAAGTGAGATGACACTGATGCTGTTATAGTGGCGTTTGAACAATTTTATATATTTATCCATGTCGTATATCTGCAATAAGCATACTCAAGCATGTTTATAAAACAAACCTACCGATTTTTTTTTTAAGTCCGGATCATCAACCGGAATTTGTATTGTGCAAACGGGATAAACAATAGTTTTATTTCTTTACCTGATTCCTGATGTATAATTATTTAAAATAAGTTTCTCCTGTAATTTGACTCTCTGCAAAATTGATAATTATAAAAAAAACATGTAGGTTTGAATAGAAATTAATTCATTATTACTGATATGCAATATGCCGTATCTGTTCTGCCAGTTATTCCGGTAAGGTCTGCTCCCTCTGATACAGAAGAGATGGTAAGCCAGCTTGTTTTCGGAGAACAGGTAACAATAATTGACAAACAGCAAAAGTGGAGTTTTGTTGAAAATTGCTACGACGGCTATCACGGATGGATAAATAATCCAATGATAAATCTAATAAGTAAAGAGGTATCAGAGGAGTTGAATAATTCAGCCGCCAGGGTACCGGCAAACCTTTTTTTACCGGTTATCAGTAATCAAAACAAGCACCCACTTTATATTCCTGCCGGAAGCACTCTTTACAGATATAAATCAGCCTCCAATACCTTTCAGGTTGGAAATATTCAATTTGGGTGCCAGCAGGAACCTTTTTTTTATAGCCAGGAAAAAATCAGGGAGGATATCAGTGGGGCTGCTCTCAGTTTCCTGAATATCCCATACCTGTGGGGAGGTAAAAATCCTTTTGGAATAGACTGTTCGGGGCTCACCCAGACCCTTATGAAGCTTTTTGCAATAAAACTGCCCCGCGATTCCCGCCAACAGGTGAAGACGGGTAAAACTGTAAATTTTATCGATGAAGCCAAACCCGGGGATCTTGCATTCTTCGACAATGAACAGGGAGAGATTGTTCATACCGGAATAATAATAGCTAACCGGCAGATAGTTCATGCAAGCGGTCATGTGAAATCCGACAGGATAGATCACCAGGGTATCTATGATAACGCTCGAAAGCAATATACCCATAGGTTAAGAGTAATTAAAAATGTTATTGACAATCCATCATAAATCGTTCACCTATGTATGTATTCACACCATACATCAAATTATTCTTAATAATGATCGTTTTAGTGACTGTATATTTTTATTTCACTAGACTAATAAAAAGGAACAGGGGAAGGAACAAGCCTGACCCTGAGGAAAACTAAGCCAGGCTTGTCCGGCAACAGTCCCGCTTAAGAATAATTGGTCACCAGTCAATCATACTGACAAGGCTTTACTGTAATATACTGGAACAAAAAACGGGGCTTCCCTTCCAAAGAGGAGCCCCGCTTTTTTTATTAAATTAAATTATCAGGCTGCCGGATCAGGACCGGAGCCTGCTGTTTCACCGGCAGGTTTTAGCTTGCTGCCTACCAATGCAAAGTATAAAATATAAAGATAACAGATCACAGGTACTATAAATGAGTATTGTATATTGAATGCATCACCAACCATACCCATTAAAATAGGAACAACTGCTCCACCAACAATAAACGTGTTGATTATTCCGGTGGCCAGACTGACCTCACTTCTGTCCAGCCCCTTAACTGCGAGGGCATATATATTGGGGAACATTACTGAGTTGAACAATCCTATCGATACAATTGACCAAAGAGCAACCCTTCCGGTAGTGAGCATAGAAGTTGTCGCCAGGATAATAGCAATGACAGCAAAAACAGAAAGGACAAGATTTGCCTTTCCTTTGCCAATCATCATGAGAAAATAATTCAATACTGCAAAACCAAGGAAAGTGAGGGACATGGCCAGGCTGTACTCAAGTGTTACAAAACCAACAATAAATGCCCAGACCATTATCGCACCGGCGAAAATAATTTTCAGGTTCTGTTTCTTAATGTCGGAAAGGGCAATTGCGGCAAATAACCGGCCTATCATGGCACCGGCCCAGTATAGCCCGACGAATTTCATGGCCAGCTCCCTGCTGATTCCGCCACCCAAGCCTGGCTGAACAATATAAGAGGAGATAGCAGTACCAATTCCCACTTCAGCTCCAACGTAACAGAAAATTCCGATTGCTCCCAGCAGCACATGCTTGTATTTAAAAACTGTTGCGTAGTTCCCCGTACCTTCCTGGCTTAATACAGGAAGTTTAATAAACCTTATACCAATAGCCACAAGCAAAATAACACCGCCAATAATCAGAAAAGGAGGAAGAAGATCGGCTGGACGGATCGCTTCGGGAATAACCTCACTTACCACACCATTAACTGCCGCCCCGATTTGAGGAACAGCAGTGGGAAGGATCAGCCCTACAATCATAAGGGGTGCCAGCCATGTGGCAATTGAATTAAGTGCCATGGTAAGGTTCAGGCGGCCGGATGCTGTTTCAGGGGGCCCCAGCTTTGTAACAAAAGGATTGCAGGAAGTCTGTAAAATAACCACACCAAGGGAAAGAAGCAGAATAGCTCCAAGGAAGAAGGGATAGGACTCTGTCCTGATAGCCGGAAAAAATAAAAATCCTGCAAAAGACATCAGAAGCAGACCTAAAAATATGGAATTTTTATATCCGATCCTTTTAACCACACTTCCCGAAGGGATTGAAAAAACAGCATATGAAATAAAGAATGCGGAATTAACCAAAAAGGCCTGTGTGTAAGTCAGATCGAAAGCCTCCATCACAGGATCGCTCAGGGTAATGATAAAAGTGGTCACAAAACCGAAAATAAAATAAATCATGGAAATGAATATCATTCCCACCCTTAATGTATTGTCTTGATTTGCCATGATAATTGATTTAGTTATTAAAAAATAGGTTTAAGTTAATTATAATATTATTAATGGTATATCTGCTCAATCTGATGTGCCGGGAAAGACTAATCAGCTAATCTTCAGAAAAACTATTTGTCCAGCTCCTTCCATATCAAAGCGCTGGATCCCATTACCGCAGCATTTTTGTCGGTAAGTTCGGATGGTAAAACCTTAACCTTGTTCTTAAAGTTTCTCATAACGTTTTCTTCCATGTATTTTTTGGTAGGCTTGAAAATGTAATCACCTGATTTAGCCAGTCCACCAAATAGAAACACAGCTTCGGGACTTGTATGTGCCACCGAATCGGCCAGTTTTTTTCCAAGAATTTTCCCTGTCATATCAAAAGCCTTTAGAGCAAGGGGGTCATTTTTTACAGCTGCGTTATATATCATTTCAGAATTCAGTTCATTGAAACTGTAATTCACAAGCTCACTTCCCCTGCTGTCTTCAGCAAGTAATTCAAAAACGGTTCTTTTTATCCCTGTTGCTGAAGCATAGGTCTCCAGGCAGCCATGGTTTCCGCAGCCACATTTTCTTCCGTTTTCAACTACATTAACATGGCCAAGTTCTCCCGCAAAACCGTCATGTCCGTATACAAGGTCTCCATTGACAATGAGACCGCTTCCCAGGCCTGTGCCCAGGGTGATCAGGATAAAATCCTTCATATTTCTTGCTCCTCCATAGACCATCTCCCCGAGAGCTGCGGCATTGGCATCGTTGGTAAGCCTGACCGGCAGATTGTAATGCTTGTTAACCAGGTCTGCAAAAGGAATCACTCCTTTCCATTTGAGATTGGGAGCATTTTCAATTGTGCCTGTATGATAATTACCATTTGGAGCCCCGATACCCACTCCCAAAATCTTAAAAGGACCTTCAAGTTTCTTTTCTGCTTTTTTAAGTTCGCTGAAAAGATTATCAAGATAATCCTCTATATTTTCATAAGCATCAGTGGGCATAACAAATTCGGCAAAACAATTACCGTCGCGATCGGTAAAACCACTTTTAGTAAAGGTTCCACCTATATCAATACCTATAACGTACTCTTTCATAGCTATATAGAAGTTTAAGTTTGAATTAAATACTGGTTATCAATGAAAATTATAAAATATTTTAAGAGGTAAAGGTAAAAAATATAGTTTAACAGAAAATAGCTGGGTTATATTTTTAGCCCATTAACACCGATAAAAATTACAAAATACTATTTCAGTCAAAAAAACACAGTACTCAATCATTGAAAAAGCTAACTTTGTAAAAATAAATAACCGGGATTACCGGCTAAAACGAACTAGATTTATTATTTGGATTATCATACGTAAAACCTTGGTTAACTTAGGTTTAAAAGTTTAATTTAAGCATATACATGCAAATAAAAGTATTATTTACAACTGCATTATTGTTTATAATCAAGTTTTTGCCTGCAAGTGCGCAGACAGACAGCCTGCTTTTGTATAATGTTTCGCCTATTTACAACCCCATTGTATATTCCGTTATCCCGGGAAACAATACTAATGATTCATTAGTTTTTTTAAATGGACATGGCGAAAGGCGCAGTCCACGCAGAACAGGTTATGCTGATGAACAGCTTTTTTATGATAATCTGAGAAAGGCGGCAGAGAGAACACAAATAACAAAATGGCTTCATGAACTTTTAGTGAAAGAGCAGTGGACAGATACAATTCAGGTCTCTGACAGCCAGCCTCAAAGAGGAGAAAGTAAGTTTGAGCCGTATGAAGGCAAAACCATCAGGGGAATAAAATTCCATACAGTGAATATGTTTGCTGAAAGTATTGATGAGCCTTATTATTCACCAGGCAGGCTGGAAAGAGTTGGCATGCTCATGCATTTCAATACCAATTCTAAAATTATAAGTAATAACCTTCTTTTTGAAACAGGAGATATAATTGACCCTTTCATTCTGAGCGATACGGAACGTCTGTTACGGCAGCTTTCATACCTGGAGGATGCACGCATATATGTATTCGGGGATGTTTCAGATCCGGAGTGTGTAGATATTATAGTGGTTACCAAAGACCGCTGGTCACGCGGCTTTGACATGGACCTGAGTGAAGTTGATAAAGGGACGTTTGATTTTTTTGACAGGAATGTTCTGGGACTTGGCCAGGAATTGCAGACTAACCTTTTTTTTGACGGGAGCAAAGAGCAGATTTTGGGGTATCAGGCAGACCTGAAATTGAATAATATAGGCAGTAATTTTATTAAGACCGGAATAAGTTACCTTAATGCATTTGATAACAGGATTTTTCATGTTAATACAGGAAGAGATTTTTTGACTCCCTCTATGAAGTATGCAGGGGCTCTTGAATATACTTCATCGGATTTATTTGAAAATTTCTTTTTCCCTGACACATCGTTTATAAACCAGAATCTTAATTTTAATGAATATAATTACTGGTTTGGCCGTTCATTCCTTTTACCGGTTAAAGATAAATTTAACAGAAGTAATATATTTATCTCATCCAGGTTCAACAGAACCATTTTTTTTGAAAGGCCCCAAATCAGCAATAATGTGCGGCATGATTTTCATAATAAAAACCTTTACTTAATTGCGCTTGCTTATACCAGGCTTGGATATCTTAAAAGCAATTACATTTATGGTTTTGGTCCGACTGAAGATATTCCCGTTGGCACTAAAGTTGAAACTACCCTGGGTTTTGAAGACAACCAGTTTTATTCCCGCACCTATGCAGGTTTTGATGTTTCATACAGTAATTATTTTAACAATATAGCTTACCTGAGAAATAGTATCTCCGCAGGAAGCTTTATAAATGAAGGAACAGGTGAACAGGGAATATTAAAAATTGAAACATCCGGGTTCTCAAACCTTATGGATATTAACAATTTTTATCTGAGGCAGTTTTTCTCCATCAACTACACTAAAGGAATCAAGCGTTTTGAAGATGAACTTATCAGTATAAGTAACCATGATGGCATAAGAGGTTTGAGAAGTGATATGCTTAAGGGAACACACAAATTAACCCTGCAAATGGAAACAATGCTATATGCCAAAAAAAACTGGTATGGATTTAAATATGCATTCTATTCCATGGCTGATTTTGGCTGGATAGGCCAGGGCAACAATATTGCCGTTAATGAAAGTTTTTACAGTGGTTTTGGACTTGGACTGAGAGTTCGTAACGAACGCATTGTTTTGCCGACCATTCAGATCAGATTTGCATGGTTTCCGGCAATTCCCGAATCTGCTTCCACCAAATTATTTTATTTACTGACTGAGCGAAAACATATGTTTGATGAATTTAAAGTTACAGCGCCGGCTATTCTTCCTTACCGGTAAATAATTGATCTATGTGAATCCTTCAGGTGAACATTTCAACAATTTTTAAGAAATGCGAAAATTTAACGCTTTTGATATTAGTGACTCTTCCATGTTCATGCGAAAGCTTTTAAACTGGAGCAGGGCCTCCAAACATATATGCATTTTAAATTCCAATGATTACCGCAACGTTTTTACCACTTCCCGTGCACATCACGAATTTGATGTTATTGCAGCAATAGGTGCTATAGACGAGTTCAGGCCGGAAGGGGATAAATGCCTGCCATCTTTGAATAAATTTCTGGAAGATCGCGGGGACTGGGTTTTTGGACACCTTAGTTATGATCTTAAGAATGAAATTGAAAATCTGGTATCACAGCTTCCTGATAAGATAAAATTCCCGGTTGTCAGTTTTTTTGTCCCGCAATTTATTTTTATTATAACAAATCAAAAACTCAAGGTTGGATGGCACGACAAATTTAATAGCGAAGATGATATAATTAAGATTGTAAAGGAGATTCATACCTTGCCCCCATCTGTCCCCGGAAGCACCTTTTCAGGAAAAGTAGAGGAAACAACTTCCAGAGCTGAATATTTTAATGCATTGAGGAAAATAAAAACACATATACAGCGCGGAGATATATATGAAGTTAATTTCTGTCATGAATTCTTTTCCCGGGAGGCAAGAATAAATGCACCCGAAACCTGGTTAGCCCTGATAGGGGAATCTCCGACTCCTTTTTCCTGTTATTACAGATTAAAGGATAAATACCTGTTGTGTGCCAGTCCCGAACGCTTTCTTAAAAAATCCGGAAACCTGATCGTTTCCCAGCCAATAAAAGGAACCTCCCCCAGGGGGTTGACTCAGGAAGAAGACAGTTCGCTATCCTTTAAACTTGGCCATAATCCCAAAGAAATCGCAGAAAACATAATGATAACAGATCTGGTGAGAAACGATCTGTCAAAAATAGCTTTAAGATCATCAGTAACAGTTGAAGAGCTCTGTGAAATATATCCTTTCCCAGGTGTATACCAGATGCAGTCAACCATTTCTGCCAAACTAGGCAGGGAAACGTGCTTTACCGATGTCATCAGGGCTTCATTCCCAATGGGATCAATGACCGGTGCACCCAAGGTCAGAGCAATGGAGATTATAGAACAGTATGAGAAAAGTAAAAGAGGACTATATTCAGGAGCAGTCGGCTATATTACCCCCGAAATGGATTTTGACTTTAATGTGGTAATAAGGAGTATCCAGTATAACCAGGCCGGCTCCTGCCTGTCATTTATGGTTGGAGGTGCCATTACCGGTCTCTCTGAACCCGAAAACGAATACCAGGAATCCCTGATTAAAGCCAGGGCTATCATGAAAGTCCTCAATCACCCGCCTCCCCGTATCAAAGTCAGCGGCTGATCAATTTTCTCACCTCCCGGTAACAACACTTTCGATTCTGGATTCTATGCGTGAGAGTCCTTCAGTTATATGTTGTTCCGGGGTAATTATACTGTAGCCTTCCCAGAAATCATGATCATAAGTATGATTACCGTCAACAAAAACCCGGTCTGTTCGCAGAGCCTCACTCCTTTCAAATTTATTTACATTACTGGTTTCAATCTTGCTGGTAACCATTTCAACAAACACGTGGTAGTTGTTACTGAATAACTGAAACCTTTTCCTGTATTTAAAATTCAAATCCGCCCTGACATGATTAAGGTAGTAATAACCATCATAATACTTGTAACTGATGGTATAAGAAGCTTTTTCAACCGTTGACCTGTAGTTACGGTTTCTCCTTGCCCGGAATTGATCATGAGCTTTATCGATATATTTTGGGTGTACTTCAAACTCGGCACCCAGTATGGCCAGACTTTCCATGTCTATAAAAAGAGTGCCGGTGTAGAGGGGTTTGGTTATATGTTCCTTTTGTTCGAAAGCAATAGCAAAAGCCCTTTTCCCTTCCCTGAAAACAATCCCGGCCCTTGAATAGTCATAGTCACCCAGATAATCCAGATCAAGAAAATCAGGTCTGCTATTAACAATATCAAGACTAAGAGAACTTTTCACACCAGCTCTTATCTTAAGCAGCAGTGAATCACTCTGATTTACATTGCTTATTATTCTTGATTGCAGGAGCTTCACCTGATCCTGATCAAATATCCGCTGCCATGATGTTTTATATATCTGAAAGAAAGCCTCTGAATAGTTTATAAACCTGTTATTCCGGTGTACCCCTTCACGGTAAAAATTATAAAGATAAACCGGGTCCTGATTATAGTTCTCACCTATCTTACCCAATGCAGACCTCAGGATAACCAGAGGATCATAATAGCGTATCAAAACTTCCTGAATTGAGATAAACTCAGTCTTCAATATAACATCGAGCTTGTTATCCCTGAACATTCGTACGGGAAGGGTCTGACTCTGGTAACCAAGATGATAAACAGATAAATAATTATCAATATATTCTTTGGAGATTATGAGCTTAAACACCCCATCAGAATTCGTGGTTATACCAAGAGACTCATCCTTGATAGCTACTGTGGCATATGGTAAAGGATCTCCCGAATCCTCATCCAGTACCCGTCCCACGAGTGTAATTAACTCATTCTCCTTTATCCCCGGATCGGCATTATCACCCTTTTTATCTTCAGGGCGGTATATCAGGATATGATTTTCAATTATATTAAATTCCAGGTCAGGATTATCAATAATCTCATCAAGCCATGATGACAAAGATTTTTCATCTTCTCTTATTCTGACTTTTTTATCAGGATTGACAACCTCAGTGTCATATACAAAATAATAACCTGTTTTAACGGAAATCTGGTTTAATACTGAATAGATGGACGAATTTTGCCGGGATAAAGAAATATGTTCACCAAATACAGCTTCCTGTGCATTAATAATGCTCCCGTTATAACTCCAGAGCATAATAAGCCCCGCTGTAACTATCCTGATAACATGAATAACACGCATATGTTTGCAAGGTTGGGTTGGTGAGATATGTCCGTTGAAAAATTGCAGATTTATGTTAATCAGTCTGTGAAAAACCATTATAAAGCTTTGAATATGTTTGATTAAGGAACTGTTTACAACATAAAAAAACAGCAACCAGAATACCAGATGAAAATAAAACTGTATCAGTCTGACTTTATGTTACCAAACACTATCTTTGAATCATCCAGGATTTCATAATCAATCCCGTAAGCAGCAGCAATAACTTCGGCTATTGTTTTTAATTCATTATTATGAAAAGTAACCGTAAGCCTGCGTTCATGAATTGATTCATCCTCAAAATAAATGCCTACATTAAAATTCTTGCTTATAACGGAAGCTATGTCGGCAATTTTTTCATTTTTGAATTGCATCCGGTTAGTTCTCCATGATAGATAAGTACGGTCAATTACCGGTGCCTTTTCCATCTTACTCTCAACAATTGTTAACATCTCCCACTCACCGATAATTTCAGAATGACCGGGAATATTGTTTGGCATAACACTAACTTGACCCTCTTCGACAATAACCTCAAATACATCATCATTTGACCTAATATTAAATGACGTTCCAATCACTTCAACTAATGCATAATCTGTTGCTATAACAAAAGGCTGGTCAGCCTTGGAAGAAACCTCAAAAAATGCTTCTCCTGAAAGATAGACTTTTCGTTGACTCTTATTAAAGATCTCCGGATAATCCAGCACAGAATTATCAGCCATATACACTACACTGCCATCACCAAAAGTTTGAATATAAGTACTTTTGTCAGCGGCTGTTTGAATTGTAAGGAGCGGGGATGAAGGTGAATTAAAAAATAACATATAACTCAGGCTGCCAAAAGCAATGATAAGTAAAACAGTTGCAGCATAAGCTATAAGACGTTTTAAATTTAAATGTTGTACCATTTGAGGCCCGGGTAAAAGATCCTCATTCTCAAGACGCTTGTGCACTTTCATCCATGCCCGATCGGTATCAATCCCCTTAATCCGATCGGTATCACACTCCTTAATCCTTTTTGAAAAAGTCATTTTTCATAATATTAAAATAACATTGACTGGGTACCGCATTGGCTGTAGCACCTCTGAAAAACAATTAATTGAAACAGGTAACTTTCTTTATTTTCTTTAATTTATTATCTTCCAATCGCTTTGTTTTATTGTCTTTGTTTTATTGTCTTTGTTTCTTTGTCCTGCTTGCGCCACCTCTTATCATATGACTTCCCGGCTGAAAATTCCAGCTAAGTACCATAACTGCCAAGCCTGGTCCTGAGCAGCTTGAGGGTTTTTCCCATATCTGCCTCAACGGTCTTAACCGAAATGGATAATTCTTTAGCTATTTCCTCATATTTAAGACCCTCAAAACGGCTCATTTTAAACACCCGGCCGCAACGTTCAGGCAATTCAGCAAGTGTTTCTTCAATTAGTTCGTGCAATTCTGTAAATTCAACATCCCTGTCTTCATAGCCCGTATTCCTGTATGGATCGCCCATACTATTTGCCACATATTTCCTCCTTACAGCAACCGAGTCAAGATAATTAAGAGAATTATTCCTTATTGACCTTTTTATATATGATTTAACTGATACCTTAATAAGAATATTCTTCCTGTTCTTCCAATAGTTATAAAAAAAGTCCTGAACAATCTCTTCGGAAGCATCCATGTCTTTCAAAAAACTATATGCATAATTTACAAGCTCAGCATAATACGTCCTGAAAAGCTTTTCAAACGCATCAACATCGTCATTTTTAACCCTTATATGAAGCTCAATATCCTTGAATGCCATAATTATAAACACCTTATGGTAAAGGTACAAATAATTATTGCCCTACCTGTGCTTCTACTCACAAAAAACAGCCAATACAGGGTTAGAATTACCTTCTCTTAAAATTTCAATACATACGTATAAATAAGGTTAATCAAGTTTATAATCAATGAGTTATATTTGATAAATAATTCATATTCAGTGTTCCATATGTATGGATATTACCATAACAATATGAATTAACACTATTAACTTTTGTTTTAATCCCTGCAATTATAAGACCGTTAGGATACGATAAATCCCTATTTATTACAATTAATCTAAAAAACACATTTACTGACAATTATTTATACTGCTTTACTAACAATTATTTATACTGCCGGATTTGTCATAATATGGATGTTTTTTGGATATATTACATTAAATTAATATATTTAGTGCTTACTTTCCAAAGAGATAAGTATGCTATTTAATTGACCTCGTGGGTAATATATTAATCCTGTTTTTCGTTTTTTCAGATATAGCCATAAAAAATCATTAATAACAAAAAATCTGTTTAGTAAATTGTTTAATCAAATAAATTCTAAATGAAAAAGTCCAGAAGAGAATTTGTAAAGACCATAGCTGCCGGCACTGCCGGTATTACTATGGGAGGTTTAGGTTTGAGTGCCAAATCCTATGGAAATATCATCGGATCCAATGATCGTGTCAATGTTGGAATCGTAGGTTACTCAAATCGTACAAGAGGCTCACTTGTCAACTCTATGCTGAGCCAGGCAAAAGATATGAATTTTGCTTTTACTGCCGTCTCGGATATATGGAGTGTAAGACGGGATGAAGCTAAAGCAGCTCTGGCAGAGAGAGGAGTTTCGGTAGACCTGTACAGGAATAATGAAGAGCTGTATGAAAAAAGCAATGTTGATGCAGTTATTATAGGTACAGCAGATTTCCAGCACGCTTTGCATACAGTTGAAGCTGTTGAAGCGGGTAAGGATGTATATGTTGAAAAACCGTTTGCTGAAACCATGGAAGACAACCGTGTGGGAATGGAAGCAGTTGAACGTACCGGAAAGATCGTTACCATAGGTTCTCAAAGAAGAAGCGGTTCCAATTATCATGCAGCAAATGAATTTATAAAATCCGGTAAGTTCGGTGATATTGTGATGGTGGAAATGACCTGGAATGTTAATCAGCCTGGACGATGGAGAAGGCCGGCCCTGGTTGACAAAATACGTGAAGAGGACACCGACTGGAGACGTTATCTTATGAACAGGCCCTATGAACCATGGGATCCGAGAAAATACCTGGAATACCGCCTTTTCTGGCCATATTCATCGGGTATACCCGGCCAGTGGATGGCACACCAGATTGATACTGTACACTGGTTTTCCGGTTATGATCATCCTAGAAGTGTAGCTGCCAACGGTGGAATATATTTGTGGAAAGACGGAAGAGAGAACTTTGACACTATGACCGCAGTTTTTGATTACGGACCAAAGGATGATCCCTCGAAAGGCTTCCAGGTTGTATATTCATCACGCTTTACCAATTCGGCCGGTGGCGTTAAGGAACTCTACTATTCAAACGGAGGCACACTTAATTTGGATACCAATAAAATTACTCCAAACGGTGGTCTTCAGGAACGTCATGCAAGTGCTATGAACATGGAGCCTAACCTGTTGCCAGAAATGGATCTGCCCGCTGCAAGCATAGTCACTGAAGCAGATACCGGAACCGACAACATGACTGTAAATCACATGAGAAACTGGATGGAGTGTGTCAGAAGCAGGAAAGAGCCCAATGCACCTGTTAAATCCGGTTACAATCATTCTGTGGCTAACATTATGGTTACAGCCGCATTGCGTACAGGAGAGTTTGTGACATTTAACGATGAAACTCAAGAGGTAATGGCAGGAGGCAAAGTATTTAAATACTGACCCTGCCATAACGCAATTATACATGCGGTTTACCATTCAGGTGGTTATATAAAAAAGAACTTTTTTAATCATTCTGAAATTCACATAAAAAAAACGGCTTAATCTCCCTCAGGGTTAAGCCGTTTTTTTATTAATCTATATCTATCGATTCTGCATTACCACACGTACCTTACGGGTCCAAAGATGGCATCCCTTTCGGTAGTTTTACCATAAGGATATGCAAATCCCTGGTAACGAATATCCAGTTGTTCAACCGAAGGTGCCACGCCCTCAGATATCCAGAAGCGGTAATTGACCTCCAGCGGATTACTCTCGTCAATTAGATAGGGAAAAAACTCACCAAAACGTCCGTACAGTCGTTCCGACATCTCTGCATTATCAGGATTTGAAGGATGACTCATATATGAAACTGTAAACGTTTTTTCATTAATTCTGAAATTCATGGCATTCCAGGGCAGGTCGTACATATCTGCCCCCTCAATTTCTTCTCTGGGATCGACATGCGACAGGGCTTCGGGGCGGATAAAAGTGGTATATTCACTGTTGTCGGCAACATATTGCGCTGCACGGAACTGGACTCCGGCATGTTGCCTGTCACCTTCAAGCCTGACCGGGCCGTCTGTAGCATGAAGAACAGAATAAAAATCAATAAGTGTCTCCCCTGAAGGTTGCTTGTATGAACGTATGATCCTTCTCTCTTCAATAAAAGGTTCGCCATCATGATCTTTCCATAAAATCCTTACCTCATGACCACCCATCACCGGGCCTGAAAACTCCCTGATAACTTCAGCATGTTCGCTTCTTTCACCATCTCTGGCATGCCATATATCAATCCTTTCATCGTTAATATAAATATGGTTATACCCATAGAAAATACCACGGTGATGAGAAAAACGGCCGCCGGGACCTTTGGTTATAAAACCATCTCCGGCAGGTTCAAATACATGATGAAAAGGTTTTTTGGTCTCTTCAATGTCATCCGGGTCAAAAACGGGATGTTCATATTGAATTACCGGATTCCCGTTAAATAACAAGCGCGTCGAATATGAATCAACCTGCTCCCAGGAATATTCATCCGAATAACATTCCTCGCCAACGGTAAGTCCGTAACTAACAGTTTCACCAGGCTCAAGGTTAACAATCCACCAGATCCTTTGTCGTGAATCGCCAATATTTTCAATCTGGCCTGGAACAACCAGTGCGCCGCGATGCAGACATATCGAAGCGTTTTCATCAAATTCCCGGTTCTCCAGCTCGACATACACCGGCGTGTTAATGTGATAATGGTTTCCTGCCTCCACTTGCAATAACATCTCGTACTCCGGGGGTGCGCAGGCGGATAGGCCAATAATTAAGCTAAACAAAAAAATCACTGGTTTCATATTCAGGTTATTTTTAAAATTAATAGATATCTCATAACAAAGATACAATACTGCTCTGTTAACAACAAGAAAAAAAATGAGTACATATGCACGGGCATGTACACTAATGTGGGTTTTCTAATGGCATGGGTTTTCGAAAATTATCAGTTCTGAGATTATTATTAATTTTTATTTACATCTTATATGCTGAAAGCCAGTGTTTGTATTGTTCAGTTTTTACTGAAGTCAGCAAACTCGTTATTCAGTTGTTCCAGATCCCTTGTTCCTTCATAGATTAACATCCTGAACTTAAACAACGCCGGTTCACCGGGTTGCAATCTTAATGAAAATGGCTGCGGATTTTCATATCCCCTGTCCCTCTGAAATTCAAACTGTCCAAGCGGATTGGCGGTAAAACATCCATATCCCCGTGCATGCCAAAAGGCAGGGTAATTAACACTCCGGGGATGATAAAATATAACAACTCCAATACTCTTGCCATCCTTTTCACCTTCAAGACGAACCCAGGGTGAACGTTTTCCCCAAATCTCCTTCTCTGTCCTTTCTCCCTGAGCATTTAAATATTCACCGGTGCTTTCATATAAAGTCCCTCTTGCATTTTCCGCAAGCCAGTCAGATACCCGGATAGCGAAAAGTCCCTCCTTGGTGTCATCAAAAGTAACCACCGTGTCCACGGGTGTCAAACTTATTGTGAAATCAATCTTATACTCATCTTCCTTTACAAAAAACTCCATGACCCGGTTTTCTTCAAGTACAGGTTTATTCTCATGGTCTACCCAAAGATTCACGGTGGCCAGCTCTCCCTTGCCCCTGCCGCCTTTCATTTCAAGAATCTTATCCTGCCTGATCTGAGGAAGTTTCTGATCCTTTGTAAAGGGGGGCCTGTCATGTGGATTATACCAAAAGCTGCTTCCATTTACCTCTCCTTTGGTACCATAAGTAAAATATACACCAGTTTGGTGAGGATGATCAGTACTCTCTCCCTCCATTTCCTTAAATGGATACCATCGGGTAATAACTTCACCCGATGGCGACTGTACCGGATATAAAATGGGTTTTGACAGGTGATGACCAAAAAGATAGCTGGTGATTAGCTTATTGTCAACCATGACATCTATCTGATCTTCATGCTGTACAAATTCAACTCTGCCGCCGGAACGACAACTCCCTAAAAACAGAACACAAAACAATATTAAGCTGGAAATAATTATTTTTTTCATTGGTAATTCCTCCTGTGTGTTTTTAGTATTAATAATGTGTGTTTTAGTATTAACAAAATAAGATACAATATAGGAAAGTTAAGTTAATAACCGGACCTTCTAAATCAAAAAAATCGGGACTGACTTACTGTATTTTCTTCACCAGGCAAACCTCCTGCTTAAAACACCTGACTAACAGCAATATAAGACTCAATTACTTCAGACAGAAGGCATCAGACATTTTTATTATTTAAAAGGAACAAAGATGGCTGCCCGTTTGCATCAAGGGGAGGGTGATCAAGTAATAACAGTAGTTAAAAAAGAACAGGGATTTATTTCAGTAAAGGCTTCCTTTTCAAGTCAGGGAATGATCAATGGTGTTAATTTTCAAAATTATCCACTACCTTTGAGAGGCATCCTGTTATTACAGGACGTGACAAGCCAAACTATATTTTTTATATGAACCATCCTTGATAATATTTTCAATATAATCCCAAAAACCTAATTTCTAAACAATGCAAGTTACTGTTTCAAGAAAGGATATTAAGTTCCTCCCCGATTCCAGCAGGGTAATTACCAGCCTGCTTTATACTTCCGATGAAAGAAGTAAAAATATTATTTATAGTATTCTGGCTATGCCCGAAGACCAGGCAAAAGCAACATTGAATCAGGTGCTTAGAAATTATTCCAAACGGCACAGGAATATTTCATTAATATTTGAAAAACATTTTAATAAACTGTCCTCCCTGTTTAATGAAATGGAGATTAAAACCGGTAATCTGAACAAGACACAAAGAGCCCTTATAGGCGCCTATTTCACAAAAGAATATTCCATTGAATCGGCGGCTTTTTTTAATCCCTCAATTGTGGAAGATCCCGATCAGTCGGGAATAAGGGCGGATGAGAAAAGAGTGATTATTAGTTTCAGGGCAACTGGGGAAGGACATATTTCTTCCATTGTATTTCGTTCAGCTGTTATAGATAAAGATTGTAACATAATTACTGAACCTGTCGGAAAAATGCTGGCAGAGGCAGAGCGAATAAAAAGACATGTTTACCACAAAAAATCATTCATGAAAAGATTGGATGAAATGCGGGAGTTCAATAATAAACCTTCCCCTGTGTTTGTATTGGAAAAGCTGGGAGACAACTTTACCTATGGCGAACTGAAAAGGGCTGTAGAGGAAACCAGAAAAACAAGGGAACTTTCAGCCAAAAAGAAATTTATCATAACAGAGATGATGTGGCTTGCTAAATCTCACTACGAACTTGACTTTTCATTAGATTCAGCCATTTCAGAAAGAGTAATTTACCCTATTTCCGATACTGAAAAAAATGGAATCGAAGATGCACGTTTTGTTAAATTTACTGAGGAAAGCGGAGAAGTAATATACTATGCCACTTATACTGCTTATGATGGCAGGTCGATATTACCAAAATTACTTGAAACCAAAGACTTCTATCATTTCAAATGTTCACCCATTCATGGAGAACTTGCTCATAACAAGGGAATGGCATTATTCCCCAGAAAAATAAATGGCAAATATGCCATGTTGTGCAGAACAGACGGGGTGAATAATCATATTTCCTATTCGGATAATATAAATATCTGGCGTAACGCCACTCTTATCCAGAAGCCAAAGTATCCCTGGGAACTAATACAGGTTGGGAATTGCGGCTCACCAGTTGAGACAAGGGAGGGCTGGCTTGTTATTACGCATGGAGTAGGTCCTATGAGGGAATACGGATTAGGTGCATCATTATATGATCTTGAAAATCCTGAAAAGGAAATCGGCAGGCTGAAGACACCTTTATTGTCCCCAAATGCTGAAGAAAGGGAAGGATATGTGCCTAATGTTGTTTACTCCTGTGGTTCGATGATCCATAATGGTAATCTTATTCTTCCATATGCAATGTCTGACTATTCATCCACCTATGCTGCTGTTGATTTAAACGAATTGCTTGAGGAACTGAAAAAATAAAAAACACGCCAAAACCAGGTTGTCTGTAAAGAGATAAATGTAAAGATCGCCGCCTCCTGCCGATTCTTCTGCTTACTTTTTTGTATAACCTTTTTGTACAACCTTTTTGTAAACCTCAAGGTATCCTTCAATCATTTTCTGACGACTGAACTTTGAGGCAGCATGCTCCCTGCAGTATATTCTGTTTACCGACTTAATATTATTTACCGCGTCAACTGCACTACCTGTATTGTTGACCAAAAAACCGGTCTTTCCATCAATAATTAATTCCGGCATGGAGCCTTTGTTAAATGCAATAACCGGTGTTCCGCAAAGCATTGATTCGGCAACGCTTAATCCAAAAGGTTCATTAAAACCAATCGGGTGTAAAAGCGCATATGCTTCGCCCATAAGCTTATCCCTCTCTTTTGGTCCTGAGTTACCAACATATACAATGTCTTCATCATTTATAAACGGCTTTATCAGGCTGTCGAAATATTCCTGATGCTGAATTATCCCGGAAATGATCAGTTTCCTTCCTGATTTTTTTGCAATCTGAATGGATTCAGAAGTGCCCTTTTCAGGATGAATCCGTCCAAAAAAGAGCAGATAGTCTTTTGGTTCAAAACAAAATGTAAAATCGTCGGTATTGATTCCATTGTAAACTGTTGCTGTATAATCAAGCTCCGGACTACGATCAGAATTACTGATGGAAACGTAAAAATTTGTACTATTATACTTTTTATAAACCGGTAGGATTTTTTTAGAGGAAAACCCATGAATGGTAGTTACCACAGGGGTTTTTATCAGACGTGAATAAGTCAGCGGAAGAAAATCAAAATTATTGTGGATTAAATCAAATTTGCCGGCCTGCTCCATCAGGTTGCTTATATGAAGGCACTCGAATACTTTGGGGTCGATCTCCGGGTTTTCCGACCAGGAATGTTCTGCAACAGATTCAAGTTTGCCCTTTGTAATGGAATCGGCAGTGGCAAACAAGGTTACATCAACTCCATTTTCAACCAGGCCTTCGGCAATATTTGAAGAAACCTGTTCCCACGGACCATAACTCCGTGGAGGTGTCCGCCAAGAAATGGGAGATAATACTGCTATCTTCATATTTGAGTTTTGTTTGAATTAACTGAAGATTTACATTGCCTTTCTTGGATTGTCCAAACAGTGGTCAACAAGCGCTTCAATATTAGAGGTGCCCACACACATAACCTTATCAGCACCTCCCCAGTATATTTTAATACTGCCATCTTCCTCGGGAACAGCACCGCAGGTAAAGACAACATTATGCACATAGCCGGTAGTTTCATAAGCTTCTTCGGGTTGAATTATCCATTCATCACCAACAGCAATTATTTGTGAAGGATCCTCAAGTTTATGTAAAGCAACACCCAGACGGTATACAGAACCATCCATTGTGGGAAAAACTCCGTGATAAATATTTAGCCAGCCACGCGCGGTTTTTACCGGGGGTGCACCGGGGCCTATTTTCATTTCATCCCAGTGATACTGAACAGGCTTCATGATTAGCTTCGATTCGCCCCAGTAAACCAGATCCGGAGAATAGGAAATCCAGATAGACCATGGTGATATTTCAGAATGAGGACGGTCAAGCCGTGCGTATAATCCGTTAAACTTTTCAGGGAAGATCACAATATTCCGGTAATCAGCTTCAGTGATAAGAGAAAACCGTTCAACAGATTTAAAATCCCTGGTTTTTGCAAGGCCCACACGTACGCCATGTCTTGAGTAAGCACTGTAGGTTATGAGATATTCACCATCAAGAAAAACAATACGGGGATCCTCAACGCCGTACTCTTCATATTCTTTGAAAACGCCTTCCCGGGCCGGAACCATGAAAGGTTCTTTATCAACCTCAAAATTAAATCCATCCCTGCTCTCTGCTTTACCAAGTATACTTCTTCCGTTAAGTCGGTGAGACCTGAAAATCATTATGTATCTGCCGTTGAATTTCACTACACCTGCATTGTGAACGGTAGCAACCGGATAAGGCACCTGATCTTTAGTAAGAACAGGGTTATTTATATACCTGTCTATCAACATAATTTTACAGTTAAGTTCTTATTATGACAACAACTACAATTACCCTGAACACTACTTTTCATGTTCTTCAAATGCCTGCAGTACTGTTAAATGAGAAATCAAATAGGCTAGTGTGCTTTCTGCACCCTGGTTCCGGTTAACCCCGTATTCTTCAATGCCGTCACAGCAGCCTTTGGTTTCAAAATCATACAAACTCATTCTGAGATCATTTTCTCCCAGAAACCACATAAAGCTGGCAAATAGTTTATTTAGATATTCCTTATCTTTAGTCAGCTGAAAAGCCTGTTGATACATTAATACCATAGCCATAGCATCCACAGGCTGTTGCGCGAACATGGAACGTTTCCCATCTTTCTTAAACCATTTTTCATTGCCGATAATTGATAAATAGCCGTCCCTGATAGTAACATCGGTTAAAAAGTTCATTGACTCCAAAGCTGTTTGTGATATTTTTTCATCACTAATTATTTCGGCCGAATGCAAAAGGGCAAGTGGTAATATCCCATTATCATATGCCAGCAACGACTCAAACCACTTCCAGTCCGCCGAGCTGTTTGCTTCATAATGACTGATTAATTTATAGCTAAGGTTCCTTAATATCTCCGTCACCGGATAATCAGAGGGGTTACTCCGGAGATAGTAACTTATACCTACCATCGTAAAGGCAATGCTCCTGATAGACTGAAGTTTCTCAAAATTAGGCAATGCATCAAAGAACATCATTCTTCCGGTCTGGAAATAAGCATCGTTGGGTGCATTACACATCAGGTACCCAAGTGCCCAGATGGTTCTCCCAAAAGAATCCTCAGAACCGGTTTTATCAAGAAAATTTCGATTGAAGCTCAGGAAATTGCGAAATGTCCCGTTGGGATTTTGCATATAGTTGATATAGCTCAAATATAAAGGAGACAATTCCAGTGATACGGAATCCTTTTTTTGCCTGTATGCCATCAGTGCCATGATAAGGGCCCTGGCATTGTCATCAAGACAGTAACCTTCCTTTAAATTTGGAATACCAAATTTTGCATGTTGAATAATTCCTGTATCATCTGTTAATCTTATAATGTGTGCGAGCGAAAAAGGGGGCAGAAGAAGAGGATCAATAATGGTCTCTTTTTTTACAGTTACTACAGGCTCTCCGGCAAGAATTTTTTTTGCTACATTATTATATTTATTCCCTGTCTTTGGCCATATGGTCTGCCTGCCGTAATTATAGGCCTTTTCCCTGATCATTTTCAGCAGGTCCGGGTTATCCAGTAAATCCATCAAAATAGAGGATAGCTCATCTGAATCATGAAAGTTAAACAGTCTTCCTCTCCCATCTGCAAGTAATTCAGAGGCGTGCCAGTATGGGGTTGAAATAACAGCAGAACCTGCTCCAACCGCATAGGAAAGGGTTCCACTGGTAATCTGTGCTTCATTGTGATATGGTGTAATATAAATATCGGATGCAGATAAATATCTGAATAATTCCTTCTGTCCGACAAACTCATTCAGGAAAAAAACGTGTTTATCCAGCTGAAGACCTTTAACCAGAAGCTGTAAATAATTGCGGTATTCTTCTCCGGAGTAGCGAAGGACATTAGGATGAGTTTTTCCCAAAACTATATATAAAACATCCGGATGTTTTTCAATAACCACAGGTAATGCTTTTATTACCGTCTCGATTCCCTTGTTAGGGCTAATAAACCCAAAGGTAAGCAGGAGTTTTTTATTTTCAAGGTTGAATTCCTTTTTGGATTGCCGCTGGCTGAACTGAATATCAGGCACCCCGTGCTCAATATATTCAATTTTACTTTTATCCACATCATATATTGTAGTAAGAAACTCAATTGCCTTATAGCTCATTACAACGACTTTCCTGGCCATTTTACAGATTTCAGACAATACAGCTTTCTGGTCATAGGATGGGTTTTTGATAATCGTGTGAAGTGTGACCATCAGGGGGATTTCAAGCCGGTGAAGCAAAGGGAGAATATATACACCATTTTTTCCGCCAAATATCCCGAATTCATGTTCCAGAACAGCAATATCCGCACCACTGAGATTAATAAAATTTGCTGCTGATAAATAATCTCTTTGATGCTCCTGCCGTATTGTCATTTTAACCTCTTCAGGGTAATCATAGGTTAACTCATGGTCGTTCATCGCAACTATAAACCCGTCTGTTGGATCCTGATCTTCCCTGATATCATTCACCATAGATTTGTAAAGATCCTCAGTAAAAGTACCGATGCCGCATTCCCGTGGAGGGTATGTGCCAATATATGCAATTTTCATAAGTAAATATTTAGATTAAATTATTGGTCTTATGGATCTTACCATAACAATATTGTCATGGTAAGATTCATTGGTGTAATTTTATAAAAAGACGAACTTGCAGAACTCACATGTAATCATTTTAATCCCTGCTAATTATCTGTATCCATATTGTTTTCATAATTAAAAATTAACGTTTTACATACTGCCTGATCCAGATATAGAAAACGGATTGAAAATTTTCCTGGTTTGTGGGCAGAACAGTTACTTTCGGCTGAAAAATGCTTGTCCATATGGGGCTGGACAGATAAAATACATGTAGATTGTTTATAGCCCGGAGATATGTTCAATAAAGATAAGCATATTTAACGATACGGCAAAATAACGGTACTTTGAGATTATGCAGGTCCGGTTAAAAACTCCACCCGAGATTGATGTAGGCAAGCAGGTGGTTTGTCTGGGGACTGTAGGTAACTGATACTTTCATCGGACCAATGAGTGAAAGGTAACCTGCGCTCAAACCTGCACCAAATATCAGTTGATCTGTTGAAAGCTCATCCAGGTTCTCAAATTTAAAATCGTATATGGCAGCATTTAAAACCGGGGAAAGGTAAAATTCAGACCACACATTATAATGCCATCCCATGCCGGCTGTAACAGCCGATGCCGTAATGATCTCAAACTCATTAAGACCCGTAAAAGTCAGCTGATTACGCAAGAAAGGGTACGTCCCTCCCAGGTTGAACATCTCTATGAATCCCTGGGTATAGCTATAATTATAGCCCGCCTGTATGTGGGTAAAATATGTCAGTCGATTGTTAAGGGGAATAAAAGATCTCCAGTTAAGTTGCATCCTGAAAAAGTTCTGGATGTTTATTTCCTGGTCGGATAAATCACCGGAAGCTCCTCCTTCATCTGCAGGATTATCCAGTGAATGTTCCTGGCCTGAAAAGTATGTTGTCTCTATTGTCAGGTCCTGTCCTTTCCGGGGGAATGAATGCTGATCCAGGGAATACCTGTTCCATTTTGCAAATGTCTCAAAGCCTCGTTTATAACCACTAACCTGCAATCCGGACTTTATAACCGGTTTAATACTCATACTATAAAAAGCGGCGCCGGTTGTTAAAAATGAATGGCGCCGGACAGAGTGGTTGATTGAACTTTCTACCCGAAAATAGCTTTCTTCATACCTGCCGATTGTTTCAAATTGTTTAAAAACCGGAAATTTGATAATGTCACCGTATGCATGAATGCTGCCCCATGTTCTTTGATTGCTTCCGAGGAAAAAGTCAAGACCTCCCCGTAAAGCTGGCTGTTCTCCGATTCGCACCCGGGCTTCCGCATCCAGGTTGTGGAATAGAAAATTGTAGGTTGAAATGCCTCCGATAAGACCCACTCCTGCAAAAGAATTATAGTGGATAGCAGCACTGATATTAGTAGGGGGGCTTTCTGAAAAGTTAAATATCAGGTGTGCCCTGCCCGGATCCTGTTCATCAGGAATATAAGTGTAAGTGATCTTTTCAAAATAACCGGTGGCATAAAGTCTGTTTTTCTTTCTGTTAATCTCGTTAACATCAAGGGTGTCACCGGGCCGGATATCAGCCAGGTTCCTTATGAAAAAGCTTCGGATATTTTCAAGTCCCCGGAAGGAAACAGAATCAACCACTATACTTCTGATCCGGTCCGGTTGCCCTGGTCTATGCCGCCCCGGGACAGCCTGTTGTCTTCTGGCAATACTTTCAAGATCGGCACTATGACTGCGTGCTGCCTCTTTGCCCTTTTCAATTATCTCTTTTACATGGGGAAAGCTTGCGGCACTAAATCCATCCAGACAGGGTGACATAAAAAGGTCTGTTTGCTCCATATTAATATGTGACATATGCGCATCCTTGAAAAAACCCATCTGATAAATGATCTGGATAGGGGTATGCAGTTCGCCGGCACTTCTAAGTCCAACTGAAACATTCACTCCGATTATAAAATCGGCTCCCATTTCCTTTACTACATCAACCGGATAATTATTTACCACTCCGCCATCAAACAGCATCTTGTCATCCCTGTTAACTGCTGTAAATACAGCTGGTATGGCCATGCTTGCCCGCAGTGCAGTTACTATATCTCCCCGGTCCAATACCACGGGGTCGCCGGTCTCAATATCAGTAGCCACGCAGGCAAATGGAACCGATAAATCATTAAAATTGTCAATATGGCGAACATGAAAGAACAACCCTTCAAGTAAGCTCCACAATTGCTGACCCTCAATTAATCCTGTTTTAAACTGGATACCCCGATCCTTAAAAGGAAGCTCAATCACTGACCGCTCATGATTTTTACGTTTTCGTACATGGACATACTCCAAATCCGGCCTTTGGCCCAAAACCCCTTCCCAGTCAACTGACAGGGCAATTGACTCTATCTCCCTGGCACTGTATCCTGAAGCATACAGTGCCCCTACAATGGCACCCATGCTGGTACCTGAAATATAGTCAATTTCTATCCCCAGGCTGTCAATAAGGTGCAGTATACCAATATGGGCCAGACCCCTGGCGCCGCCTCCGCTCAGGGTAAGTCCGATGGATCCGTTCTCAGAATGTGGTGCTGGCAGAAGTGATACACCTCCCGGGTTCGCCAAGGCTGACATTGCCAAAGGCCCTGAAAGCAAAACAATGATTATTAAAATACTTGCGTGCCTGCATATATAAAAAATATTTATGCCAAGGCGATTACCTGATAAGTTCATTAAATTCCACGTTTCCACAAGACAATTAAAGTGTTCTCCCGGAAGAAGCCGTAATCAAAGAATAAACAATGCATCCGAGGCAATAGCCAAAAACTCCTTCCAAAAAAGCACATAATATCAGCATTGAAGCGATAACACCAGCTGCCACCGGCAAATGCAATATGATGAACAATCCCGCAAGAAGACTAAATGTCATTCCCAGCAGGGCTGCAAATTTTTTCGGAGCTGCATCAACAACTTTTCTATTATTAATGTTCAGTATTTCTGCGGTTTGACCTGCCAGTAATTTTAGCGGACTTGCACTTCCGGATGAAAAGGCTCGGATTGCAAAATCAGCAGCAAGTACCAGCATCATGAGGTAACTGTTTAAAAAAAGAGCAGTTGTTGTAATCAAAACAGTATATATGGCAGCAGTACGGGCTGTGTTCTCATCTGCTTTCTGGCCTGATACCGGGCATATTATATCGATATATTTTTTCATTTTATAAATAGGAATTTTTTTTATTTCTTACTTTTTTATAACTGAAAAACAGCCGGATTGTTATAAAAAATTCCCGGTAATTTTTTATTTGGTTTTTACAGATAAGATTTTTCGCCTCAGATATATAAACCCCGGAAACCGGAGCTTATAATTTGTCTATTTTAACGGCCAAAATAAAATCATTCTCAGATAATCCGTTAATGGCGTGTGTAGACAATTCAATCAAAACCTTGCTGTAGTAAACATGCATATCAGGATGATGACCCTCTTCTTCGGCCAGATCTGCCACTTTATTTACAAAATCCATCGTATGCCTAAAATTCACAAAAGAATATTCTTTTGATATTTTCTTGTTCCCGCTAACTTGCCAGTCATCCCGAAGGTGCTTTTGATATTCTTCAACCTCACTCTTATCTAAAGGCGGAATTCCACCTTCACACGGCTTACATTTCTTTTTACTCAGGTCCATATTAATATATAAAAATTTAATTAAACATCCATTACGATATTTTTAATAATTTGACCAGATAATATTTTTTTGATTTTTGCCTGGTCGAACTCTCAGGTAATAACTGCTCGTTTCACAAAAACTATAATTACCTTACATAGAACAATTTTTCAACTAGTATTGTTCTATGTAAATGGAGGAATTTATTAAGAAAGTTGCTCACTGTCATATCCGCATGTCAGTTTAATTGGTTTGGTTTTTGATGAGTTCCTGTTATCACCGATATTTGAAAAAGGGATAGTAATCATGAAAGACAAAGAGCTAAAGGCACACTACGCTGAAATTTGCAGCAACCTGGCTTCAAGAAGATTGAAGCCGGCGTTTGACCTGATTGGAAAACTCATTTCAGAAAATGGAGTGGGAACTTATTATGACGAATACCAGAACCTGGAAGAAACCTACCATCTTATGCTTAAATACACGGTAGAGGGCATCAAAGACCCCGAGCGGCAAAAAATTTACCGAAAACTTATAGTTTCGGTATTCGAACTGGCCGACAAGGTAAATGAAGCTATACGTATGAGGTTATCCCCATCGGTGGAGTATGAAAAAAAACGGTCCTTCAAAAGTTCATTTTCCACCAGCCTTGAGTCTTTCCTGGCACAAACGGAGGATAAACTGCCTCATCACGGGGATGGTGAAGCTTTCAGCAGAACGGGCATGGAACACCAGCAAAAAATGAAAAGGCTGTTTCATCATATCTGGTTTAGCGACAAACTGACATACGAAGAAACAGAACCGTTGCGCAAGTTTTTCCTGAATTCCCGGGTATCGGTTCATTATAAATCGTTTATTATTGCTGCTTTAATGCTCAGTCTCCAACGTTTTTTCGATAAGGAAAAATTCAAAATGCTCTTTGATGCATGCGATTCCGGTGAAACTGAGATGAATCAGAGGGCGCTGACAGGTTTGCTTATCAACCTGTACAAATACGATGGCCGTATGCCATTTTACCCGGAAATTACCGGCAGGTTGAAGATACTAAACGAAAATCCTCAATTTAAAAGTAATATAGAGCGAATCATTCTTCAGTTTATCCGCAGTAAAGAAACCGAAAAACTGCAACAACGGATCCGGGATGAAATTCTACCTGAGATGATAAAAATAAGTCCCAACCTGAAAAACAAAATCAACCTCGATAGTTTGATGGAAGAGAGCATTTCGGAGGACAAGAATCCTGAATGGGAGGAGATTTTTAAAGATTCGCCGGGTTTACTTAATAAAATGGAAGAGTTTTCGGAAATGCAAATGAAAGGCGCCGATGTGTTTCTGGGGTCGTTTGCCATGCTGAAATCATTCCCCTTCTTTAACGAAATGGATAACTGGTTTATACCGTTTTTCCCTGAAAATCCTGAAATAGCCGAAACACTTGATGCAACAGACCAAACCGCCCGGCACCTGATTGAATCCATTGACCGGGCACCAATTTTGTGTAATTCAGATAAATACTCCTTTTGTTTCAGCATTCAGAGACTGCCAAAAGAGAATCTGGAGTTTATGACACAGGCAATGAAAGCAGAAATGGAACAGTTAAGCGAATTGCAGGTTGATGAAGACCTGCTGGATCCGGGGCGTAAAGCAGAGGCTGTTTCCAATCAGTACATACAGGACCTTTACAGGTTCTATAAACTATTCCCCCGAAAGGATGATTTTGAAGATATTTTCAACTGGAGGTTCGATTTTCATAACAAGCTGGTTTTGGGTGATATTCTGAGAGAAGACCCGAAAGTACTACGCAATATTGGAGAATACTATTTTGCCAGGAATCATTTTGAGGAAGCAGCTGAAATTTTCAGTTACCTGCTGGAGCATGACAGAAAAGGAGAGCTGTACCAGAAAATAGCCTGGTGCTACCAGAAAACAGGTGATTTCAAAAAGGCACTGGATGGTTACCTGAAAGCAGAATTATATGAAGTCGACCAGTTGTGGAATCTTAAGAAAATTGCCCTTTGTTACCGTAACCTTAAACAACCGGACAAAGCAATAGACTATTACCAGGCTGCTGAAAAACTGGAACCGGAGAATCTAAGTAACCAGTTTAATATCGGGTATTGCCTGCTGGAACTGGACAAGTTTGAAGAAGCCCTGAAATGCTATTTTAAGGTTGAATACCTCTCGCCCGGTAATAAAAAAGTCTGGCGGCCCATTGCCTGGTGCTCATTTCTGACCGGCAAAAAAAAGCAGGCCGAAAAATATTTTTTGAAGCTCATGGATGACCAGCCCAGCAAGCATGACCTCATGAACATGGGACATGTACAATGGAGCCTGGGCAACCGTAAGTCTGCACTGGAATTCTACCAGAAATCAATCACAAGAGAGGGGGCCCCGGCGAAAGGAAGGCCTTCGGAAAAACCTCCCCAAGAAGGGTTTACAAAAGAAGACATTGAGAAGGAAACGTTTACACAAGACGGATTCCTGGAGGTTTTCGAAGATGACCTGCCCCATCTGCTCAACCAGGGCATAGATAATGATGATGTACCCATTATGCTCGATCAGCTCAGGTATTTTCTTGAGTAATGTCAACTTTACAGTTTTTTCCTTAGTAATGATAACCTGACAGTTTATTCCTTGGTAATGATAACCTGACAGTTTATTCTTCCCCAGGGTTTTTCAACATCTATAGCCACTATGACTGCCTGTAAACCCATTCAGGTTATGCCCTGATTGTTGATAAGTATTTTATAATTAATCTAAATAATATTAGTTTTTATTGGTGTTGCCGTTATAACTTTGCAGATTATTAAAAATCATAGTCTGTTTATGAGAAGATTATATATAACAGGAATTGTTTTAAAATTATTTATATTTTTAGTTTGTTACCTGTGGGACGTTACCATAAGTTCTTCAGGTAATAATAACGCAACCAAAATACTGCGTTCAGAGCAGGTTAAGCCGGTCCAGTTCAGAATCAATAATGAACTCTCTGATTCCGGCGAATTCGAACATATAGAGTCAGGGATAGCCTTTCTGCTTGGTAAGTTTGACATTAAGGGAGCTTCTGTTGCAGTTGCAAAAGAGGGACGGCTTGTTTATGCAAAAGGTATTGGCTATGCAAATGTAGAAGCTAATGAACCTGTGGAACCAAGGCACCTTTTCAGGATTGCAAGTGTGTCAAAGCTTATTACTGCAATTACAATTATGAAAATGACCGAGATGAATCTTCTTGGTACTGGCGACAAAGTTTTTGGTGAAAAAGGAATACTTAATGATTCTGCATATTTGCAGTATGTTGATCCCCGGGTTGAAGGTATTACCGTAAATCACCTTCTTAACCATTCCGCAGGGTGGAACAGGCGTTATGGAGATCCAATGATTCAGCACCATCTTATTGCAAAGGAGATGAACATTGAGATTACCGAAGTGAAAATGCCAGACATTTTAAGATATACCCTGAATAACCCGCTTCATTATAATCCCGGTTCCCGTACCAGTTATTCTAACCTGGGGTATGCCATTTTAGGCGAGGTCATTGAAGCTGTTACCGGTATGGAATATGAAACCTATGTTCGCAATTATATACTATTACCCCTGGGTATACAGGAGATGAGAATTGGTAAAAACCTTCTGGCGGACCGTAATGAAAATGAGGTTAAACATTACGATTTGACTGACGATCAGCGTTTCAGTCCGCTTAACAACAATAATCGGGTGGTTCCACTGGCTTATGGCGGTAATAACCTTGAAACCCTGGGTGCTGCCGGAGGCTGGATTGCCTCCCCGGTCGAGATATTAAAGCTTGTAGTTTCTATTGACAATCAAACAGATGGTCCTTCCTTCCTGACACAGGAAAGCATTGAATTTCTGTCAGGAAGGGTGCCGGACAGATACCCGGTAGGCTGGGCCGGAACTGATGGTCGTGGTAATTTATGGCGTACAGGATCGTTAGCCGGCACCTCAGCACTTGTCATGCGCCAGAATGATGGTATAAGCTGGGTTGTTTTATTTAATTCCAGTTCATACAGGGGAAATAACCTGGCAGGTGAAATAAAAAAAGAGATGAAAGCCGCCCTGAATAAATTAGAAAGGTGGCCCGACCACGATCTTTTTCATTATTTTGAAACTCCTCCCCTGCTTTATCCTGACATTGCACTGTTGCAATAATCTCAATCTACTCTTTTCCGGGTTCTAAATTACTTTTCTAAGATTACAGGTTGTTGAATTTATTTTGTATTTTTTTAAAAACAACTCCCATCTGCTTAAACAGAAATTTCAGTTTAATTCTCCTTGACAGGGATACAGGATTTTTGATATAAAGATCCTTGAGGTGATACGGATAAAACTCCATTGAGTCTGTACAAAAAACCGGTTTATTGGTTAAAGCGTGAATGATTTTGCTCTGCTTGGGATCGCTTTCAATAAACATGACCGATTCAGTCTCTATGAAAATACCGGCCTTAAATTCACCATATTTATTAGCCCTCCTCCTCTCCACTGCATCATTATACTGCATCATATGCAACTGACCATATTTAACACCTCTTTTCTTCAGCCAGAACTCAGTTTCCTTTCTGAATTTTTCCAGTCTGCTGGTAACAATATGACCTATCTTATAGTTAGGAATAAAGAGAGGTTTGGCATTCAGGCAGAACTCCCTGTAGTTTTCACCATCATCGTTTTCCTCCTCTGTCGGATCCAAACACAGGACTCCGTCCATATCCAGGCAACTTTTTGATAAATAATACTGGTTGAGTATATTCCATTGAAAGATTCGGGGCGTTTCAATAACCTCAAAATAAAAATCAGGCATTTCAACACTTTCAGGAGAGGAATAGACACATAAAAATTTATAGTCGCAATCTATCTCTTCTTTCTTAAGGAGTCTCTTTTTCTTGTTTAATTCATTGCCTGTACTTATAGAATCATCTACAATCAGGACTTTTAGTTCACTGTTATTTAGCTGTTCATAATTAATTTTCAGTCTTTCACCGGCCCGGGGTGCTTCATTTTTCAAGAAAGCGTCAAAGGTCAATAAAGGCTTATTTAGCTGCAAAGCAATAACAGAAGCCGGTATCATTCCGCTTCGCGGAATGCCCACCACAATATCAACTTCAGGTATTTGATCCAGATTTTCCCAGACAAGTTTTATTAAATCATGGTAATTTCTATAGTTCATCCTAATTAATAAAGTTAATATTCAAATTAATTATGTTAAGCAGGTAATTTATGTTCAGTACTTAAAATGGATGGATCGCTCATTTTTACTGACTTCGTCGATTTTACATGCATTATTTAGTCTCGTTTTGCAATAGTTTTCGGATGTAAAATTCATTGAATTTTGTGTGAAAAAGTTGCATGAGGAATTTTTACCAATAATTTTTCAATAACAGAAAAATTGCGTTAATTCCCAAATTAGCACCATGCAATGATAATGGTTTATTTTTATATTTCAAATCCCTAAAAACCAGCAATAATAATGGATTGGATAATTACTGCAGTTTTATCTCAAAATACCGAGGCAGAAAATTTGTAAAATTTAAATAATCAACCGGGCTATACCAAATAAAGCATTTATCTTTAAAATTTGATAATGATAATACTGAACCAATTGGCCAAATAATTATATAAACTTTAAAATGAACCGTCCATGAAACCAGAAAACAAGTTATCCTGCAGGCGTGATTTTCTTAAATTAAGCGGCATAGGAGCTTTAGCCCTGGGTTTGCAGCAGGTTGGCTGTAAAGTACAGGGCAACCCTGCCCAGTTAATCCAGGGTTTCGAAACAGAAGCTGAAAAAAGTGACTCCTCAAAAGGATGGATACCCGTTTCTGACCGTAAGATACGTGTTGGGATCGTTGGCTATGGTGCATGTAAGTTTGGTGCTGCATTTGGTTTCCAGGATCACCCTAACGTTGAAGTTGCCGCCGTGAGTGATCTGATACCTGAGCGTTGCGCTGCACTGGCCAAAGCAACACGGTGTAATAAAACATATCCTTCATTGGAAGAACTTGTAAAGGATGATAATATAGAGGCTGTATTCGTGGCAACTGACGCCCCAAGCCATGCACAGCATTCAATTGAGGTTCTCAGGCACGGCAAGCATGTGGCCGTTGCTGTTCCGGCCGTATGGGGCTCCCTGGAGGACGCCGGGAGGCTGTTTGAAGAGGTTAATAAGAGCGGACTAAAGTATATGATGTTTGAAACATCCAACTTCCGCGCACCTTTTTACGCTATGCACAAGATATACAAAGCGGGGGGCCTGGGAAAACTTGTATATACAGAAGGTGAATATTACCATTATTTTGAGACCCCTTTCCCTTCTTTTAAAGACTGGCGGGTCGGCTTGCCTCCTCAATGGTACCCAACCCACTCCAATGCTTTCTATGTTGGTGTTACTGAGGGTAGCTTTACAGAGGTAAGTTGTCTGGGTTTGCCCAGCATTATTCCCCACATGAAGCCGGAGAACAATATTTATAAAAATCCTTTTGGTACTGAAATCGCACTATTTCGTACAAGTGAAGGAGGGATGGCACGAATGGCGGTTAGCTGGGATACTCCCGGATTCGGGGTTGAAGCCGGAAGAGTTCGGGGACAAAGGGGTTCCTATTATGAAAAATATGAAGGCCTGGAAACAAATCTGCCGGATACAAATCGCCC
>SLPB01000164.1 GCA_007132225.1 Bacteroidales bacterium
GTACTTCTGTTTATGAACGAATTGAAAAATACCTGGCTTAAGATAACCCTCTATTCAGTTTCAGTAGTCATACTGCTTGTTCTTTATGTCGGAATTCTTAATTTGCGTGAAAGTCTGATTTTTTCTTTCTCATTATTTGTAGTTACCATCTTATACTCAGTAATCAAACTAAACCATGAAGCCAATAATTACTTTTAATAATATCAGGAAAAAATATGGTAAGGTGACCGCACTGGATGGTATCAGCTTTAATATTTACGAAAATGACCGGATTGGCTTTATTGGTAATAACGGCTGTGGCAAAACCACAACCATAAACATCATGTGCAACATACTTAATTACAATTCAGGTGATGCCTATGCTTTCGGGAAAAGAATAACCACCAACTATGTATCATATAAATCCAGACTGGGAATAGTTCTTTCTGAACCCTATTATATTGACGATTTTTCTGTGGAACAGTACTGGAAATTTGTTTGCAGGCATCACAAGGTCCCTGCGGATGAAATAACTACAAGGATAGAGGACCTGATCCGTTTTTTGAAATTAACGGGTGACCGTAAAAAGAGAATACATCAGCTATCGTCGGGAAATAAGTCAAAGGTGAGTATAGGAGGTGCATTACTGCATAATCCTGAACTTCTTATACTGGATGAGCCTTTTGTAAATGTGGACATGGAAACGGTTGAACAGGTAAAAGAACTTCTGAAAAGATACATCGATTCAAAAACACTGTTTATAACATCACACGATTTGAACCTGGTAATTGATTTATGCACTAAGTTTATAATAATGGAGAAGGGCAGGGTATTAAATATGATCCGTCTATCCGATTTTGAAAATCAGGATGATCTGAAAAATTTCATTAAGACCAGCATAATAAAAAATAACCATGATCCCGAAATATCATGGTTAAAAAAATCAGTCCGCAACACCTGAGCTACAATACTATTTAAAAATCACCCTGCCAAAGTTATGGGGCTCATGGAAATGTTTGTCAGTTTTTTGCCATGAAAAAACCGCCGGTCCCCTGTCATAATCAATCCGGTAAATATTGGCCCTCCATTCTGTTCCGGGTTCCGGAGGGGAAGTTATCAGGGGGTTCAGCAATTTCCATGGAATAAAGAATTCTGCCATCCAGGCCTTCACATCGCCTCCATTATCTCTGAGTATAGTGGTTTCATGGCGGGTTTTCCTCTCTCCCTCATATTTCCATGGTATCCACCCGAAAAAATCACCATCCAGGTTGGGTATAAGAAGGGTAAGTTCGTAGTTAAGCGGTGATAACTGGTACTCGAAATAGAGGGGGTAATTTTCATCCGGCATGAGGAAAACCTCTACTACATCCTCTTCCCACAGGTTTAAATTGTTCTCCTGCATGGTTGCCGTAATAATTTCATCTTCACAGTAAAACAAAAAATAGATGCCGGTATCCGAATAAAGGATCTTTGTTTTTGTAATGTAATTAACTTTTTCATTGGATCGTTGAGGGATTGTTTCCCATTCTGCTATATGCCATTCAGGCGAACTGCCATCACCGGTAATTTCAAAATCAGTGGTTTTGATTATAGTCAGTTTCCCGGCATCTTTATTTCCCGTTCTGGCTGAGAGTGAAAGGAAAGAAAAAGCTATAATAAACAGAAGAGTAGTCATATATTTAATCATTATCAGAATAATATGCTAATAGGATAATATGCACCTTAGAATAGTATGATTAGCAGCAATATGATTGATAACCAACACTAAATAAAAAAAAGAATCAGCCATGCCAGTAACCGACACAGCTGATTCCCCAAAAAACTATAACTCAATTATTTTAAGATTCCTGAACCATACCTGATCGCCGTGATCCTGAAGGGCAATATAACCTGGCACATATTCAGCAAATACATCTGAGGGGAATTTGCTCTCCTCAACCATTGCATCCCATTCGGGTGTGTCAATGCTTACACGGACAACTTCTTCCCCGTTCTGGCGATGGATAATATATTTGTCCTTAATGATTACCTCAACGGTATTCCATTCGCCTGCAGGCCTTGTATTTTGTGGAGAAGCAGGAACAAGATCATATAGAGCAGGGGCATATTGATTATGGTTTAAATCAGTATAAGCATCATTGTCCAGCAGCTGAAGCTCGGGAGCTGAATGCCAAAGCCTCCTGCCTTCAAGCTCCTGGATCAAATAAAAAATTCCGCTGTTACCGCCTTCAGATATTTTCCAGTCTACCTTAAGATGAAACTCAAGGAACTTTCTGTCAAACATAATATCTCCATCTCCTCCCTCTTCTAAAAAGATTGTGCCATCCTCTACAATCCAGCCATCTGGTACATCAGGCCGAAGATACCCTCTCCATCCATTGAGAGTTGTGCCATCGAACATCAACATCCAACCCTCCGTTATTTCTTCGTCAGTCAAAACATTATGCTCATCAGCAACTTCAGCATTTTTTTCAGCCGGAGCACCACACCCGGCCGCAATTATTATAGAAAGAATAGTGAAAAGCCTTAGGGTGAAAATTAATCCTTTGTTTTTCATAGTATTTAATTTAGTTTTTAATTAGGTTTGATTTGATTTTAATTGGGTTTGATTGGGTTAATTGGGTTAATTGGGTTGATTTGGTTTAAATGAAATATCAGTTTATTCTTTTTCAATTACAAATCGGTATTTACCATTGTTTTTTAATTCCTTTGCATTAAAAGAGATCCGGAACAACATATCACCCCAGGATCGTGATAGTCTGGGATCATCCAATGGCAACTCTTTAATCACAGCATGAAAAACCGCAGGATCGTAATTCAAAGTTACTGATTTGTTCTCAATATTGAGTATGACTTTTCCCCTATGTGAAATGTGAGGTTCAGCTTGTGTCATAAAGTTAATCTGATTTGGAATAACTGCTTTATTCAGTACAAAATCATCTTCAATAATCAATTTACCACTATGTTTCAAATTATAGCTCCTGACCCAGCTCTCAGCTTTAGAATCCGGATGATAAGAACCTGATATATCAGCAGAGAAAATTAATTCTTTCGCATTGAACTGAACATCACGTGCCCGGTATTTTTCGTCTTGCGGGTGTCTGTCAAGTCCCAAAGACCTCTGCGAATGACCATTAATAACGGGCAGGTTGTGATAGTCGCTCTGCATGGTCCATATGGAGTACCTCTCGCTGCTGAATGTCTGTCTTGTATAAGTTCCAACGCCTGCATCAATAAATACAGGCCTGGAGTTGTAAAATAGTACGAATGCCCCAACATCATTATGGTTATGGCTCTGCTGGTTGGTTCCTCCTTTAGCTGAAAAGAAAAATCCGGATTTGTCACGCAGGTATAGTAATTCTGTCTGTGGATACCAGGTATATGGTTCTGATGAAACAGAGGGTTCTGTGGAGATAACAGATTGATGAGTAATCATGTTTTCAATTGTCCTGAACATATCACTGCCTGCTACAATATATTCATCGCTGTTATCACGATAATAAAGATATGAGGCAAATTGTTTCATCTCCAGACTTCCAACCGCATGTCCATACCTGTATATTACACCAACAGGGCCATTGTACCTGGGTGAAGCGTCGGAATAGTTGACAACCCAGCCATCTCCTATATAGGCTTTAGAGACAAATTCTCCCATTCTTTTAATAAGGGGCTCTTGAAATACCGGAGAAACAGGAACCCCTGCGTAGTTTAATATTTGCAGGTAATCATACATTTTTCCGACCGCATGA
>SLPB01000065.1 GCA_007132225.1 Bacteroidales bacterium
GCCAATATTGGTCGGGATCCGGCTTCCGGTGAATTTATAACCGGAGGTGACACATATCCCTATCCCGATGAAGGTGAAGGAGAATATACCGTAACCCTCGAATGGACCATTGAAGAAGGTTTTGCTTACAGCACAGAAAGAACGGGTGATGTTGAACCACTTCCCGATTATCCTGAAGAGCTTTATATGATAGGAAGTGCTATGGATCCGGACCCGGATACCGGATGGAACTGGGATTTAATTGATGCCCCGATGGTGCCAACTCACAGTAAACCATGGTTGTTCTGGAAAATTGTGTGGCTGTATGAAGGAGGTGAGTTCAAGTTTGCACCTCAGAGAGACTGGATTGGTGATTTCGGCATAACCGGAGATGCCACTGATGGTGTATTTAGTATTGGCGGAGACAATGTGCCGGTACCCGGTGCAACAGGTTACTACATGGTTGTTGTTAACCTTGAAACTGATGAGATTGCCATTGCCGATCCACAGGTATACCTTATAGGGGAAACTATTGACAACTGGGATGATGTTCCTAATCCTGATGCCAGGTTCACCGTAGATAATGAAAACGAAATAATCACCATTACCAGAAATCTGATTGCCGGTAACCTGAGAATGTATGCATGGTTTGACCTGGTAGATGACTGGTTCACCGACTGGTGGCAGCATGAATTCATGATCTTTTCCAATGTGATTGAATTCCGCGGAAGAGGTGATGACCAGGATAGCGTTCAGGTACCCGGCGGTGAAAACCGGATAGATTTGAATTTTAAAGAAGGGGAGGGCAGTATCACTCAACCCTGAGATTAGGATATATTAAAAGGGCAAAGAGTTTGCTTATTCATAAATTTATGGAAGCTGCTCCCCATGGAGCAGCTTCCATGATATGTTGCATATTTACATGAATAAAGCATACGGGTTTGAAATGAGTTATGTTTTGCAAATACTGAATATAAATATCATGCTTTAGTAAATTATTGAATATAAATATATGAGGAAAAAGTTACCCTTTTTGTTTTTCCTGCTCATTCTGTCTTTACTTCAGGTTGATGGCCAGGTAATTACTGCAGATAAGGAATTCCCGAAGGCAACTGATGAATTGCTAATAACATTTTATGCCGATCGTGGTAACCAGGGATTAATGGGATATACCGGCGATGTATATGCCCATACCGGCCTCATTACCACTGAAAGCATCTCCCCGTCTGACTGGAAATATGTTAAAGCTGATTGGGAAGAAAATATTCCTGAAGCAAAAATGACCAGGATAGGAACTGATGTCTATCAGCTGTCCATCACACCTGACGTAAACTCATATTATGGAGTGAGTGAGGAAGAAACCATACTTCAGCTCGCTTTTGTGTTCCGGAGTTCAGATAATTTGCGAACAGGAAGGAACGAAGATGGTTCGGATATTTTTCTTGACCTTTATGATGAAGGCTTGCAGGTAAAAATTATACAACCCGACCGCTCTCCTTTAATTGTTACTGAAAGTACACCTGTAACCATTGAAGCAGCTACTTCCCATGAGAGCAATATCAGACTTTTTATTAATGATGATGAAATTATATCGGTGGTTGCCGAAACTATATTCTGGGAACATTATGCTTCTGTAACCGGTCAGCACTGGATATGGGTTGAGGCTGATGACGGCATATCTGTTGTATACGACTCGGTATATTATTTCGCCAGAGGAGAGGTGCCTGTGGCTGAATTGCCTCCGGGGATGATTCCGGGAGTTAATTATCTTGATGATCATACTGCCATTGTTGTTTTACATGATCCCCCGGCATTAAAGGAGTATGTTTTTCTGACCGGCGATTTCAATGACTGGCTGCTTACAGATGACCATTACATGAACAGGACTTCGGAGGGAACATATTACTGGACTACACTCAGCAACCTGGTCCCCCGGGTGGAATATGCCTACCAGTTTCTCATTGACGGAGACCTCCGGATTGCTGATCCCTATACACATAAGGTGTTGGATCCGTTTCATGATCAGTATATTAGCTCCGAAACTTATCCTGACCTTAAACCCTATCCTGAAGGAGCAACCACCGGTATTGTAAGTATATTGGAAACCGGTCAGTCTGAATATCAATGGGAGGTAACTGATTTTTCACCCCCTGAGGTGCAGGATCTTGTCATCTATGAATTGCTTATCAGAGATTTTGTTGCCACCAGTGATATAAAAACAGTTATTGACACTCTTGAATATCTAGAGAGACTGGGCGTTAATGCCATTGAGCTGATGCCGGTGAACCAGTTTGAAGGAAATGACAGCTGGGGATATAATCCCTCATTCTATTTTGCAACCGACAAGGCTTACGGAAGAAGAGACGATTACAAGCGTTTTATTGATGAGTGCCACAAAAGGGGCATTGCAGTTATTCTTGATATGGTTCTTAATCATTCCTACGGGCAGTCCCCGATGGTCCAGATGTACTTTGATCCGCATGCAGGTAATTATGGAAAGCCCACAGCTGATAATCCATGGTATAATGAAGTGTGCCCCCATCCTCCGTTTTGCTGGGGGCATGATTTTAACCATGAAAGTCCATATACGAAGGAATTTGTTGACAGGGTCAACCGGTTCTGGTTGGAAGAATTTAATATCGACGGGTTTAGATTTGATTTCACCAAGGGGTTTACCAATACTCAAACCGCCGATGAGGGATCGGCTTATGATGCATCCCGCATTGCTATTTTAAAGAGAATGGCTGATGAGATATGGCAGGTGAATGACGAGGCCTATGTTATCCTTGAGCATTTTGCCCATAATTCAGAAGAAACTGAGCTTGCCGAATACGGTATGCTGTTATGGGGAAATATGAATTATAATTATAATGAAGCTACAATGGGATATATCCCTAATTCAAATCTCGAAGGCGCTTCCTACAGGTCAAGAGGCTGGGATAGTCCGCATCTTGTCTCCTACATGGAGAGCCATGATGAAGAGAGACTTATGTACAGGAATATCCGTTGGGGGAATTCGAACAGGGATTATGATACAAAACAAAAGGGCACCGCACTTCGAAGAATGGAACTGGCATCCACCTTTTATTTTACCATTCCGGGTCCCAAGATGATATGGCAGTTTGGTGAACTTGGATATGATTATTCCATCAATCACTGTCCGGACGGGTCTGTCAGCGAAGAATGCCGGACCGGCAGGAAGCCGGTAAGGTGGGATTACTACGAAGACTGGAGCAGAAAACGGCTTTTTGATATTTATTCAATTCTTATAGATCTGAAGAAGTCCCACCCCGTGTTTGGAACAGACGATTTTTCTACATCATTGGCTGGGGAAATGAAGAAGATCCACCTTAATCATCCCGATAATCAGGTTACAGTACTTGGTAATTTCGGAGTTACCAGTGGTGATATAACTCCGGATTTTCAGACAACCGGAACCTGGTATGAATTTTTTACGAGGGAAAGCCTGGATGTTACTGATGTGAGTGCTGTGATTAATATGCAACCCGGTGAATACAGGCTTTATTCGAAAGTTGAATTCCCTGATCATGGAATTCCGCTGAGCGCAACAGTGACAGGTCCTCAGCCTGTCACTGATTTCTCAGTATATCCAAACCCTTCGGCTGACGGACTCTATATAAGATTCTGGGCCGGGGATAACCGAAACATAGAGATAAATGTCTATAATATGGAAGGGAAGAAAATAGCAAACCTTCTAAATGAGAATTTAACTCACGGTTTTCATGAAATATACTGGGACCGGTCTTTTAGTTCCGGAGGAATGGTAAGTGGCGGGGTTTATCTGGTAGAGATAATTTCCGGTCAGATTAAATCGGCAAAACAGGTGGTTTTTTATTAAAGTTTGAATAATTGTTAATGTAAAGTCCGGTATTAAATTTTCTTTTGCAGCCATTTGCATTCATATACCTGATTTTTCCAAATACCGGGCGCCCGGCCCAGGCCCTGTCATGCACACCACCAATTGACCATGCACACCCGGCATATCCGTTGGGATCCCGGCCGTCCAGTTCATATTTGTCATTAAGATAAAGGGCAATGTTAAGGGCATCTTCCGGTGAAGCAGACCACTCAAGGATTTTTTTTGCCCAGTACATGCGCATGTATCCATGCATTTTCCCCCTTTTAACCATCTCCCTTTGGGCTGCGTTCCATAAAATATCGTGAGTTTCAGCGGCTTCAAACAGCTCCTTGTTATATAAATATTCTCTTTCATCCTTTCGGTGTTCATTAAGAGTCTCTTTTGCCCATTGCGGGAATCCTTCAAAAGAGTCATAATGGGGATTGAAATGGCAGAAATTATCAGAAAGCTCCCTTCTCACTATCAGTTCCTCAAGGTAGGCATCGGTATTTGGATCTTTTGGAAAATTCTTAAGGATTTCAAGGGCTATCCTTTGCGCTGAAATCTGACCAAAGTGCAGATAGGGTGACATATGAGAGATGACATTTGCATTAGGGTCGTTCCTTTTCTCGCTATAACGGGATAGTTTGTTGCTGAGGAAATTATTTAACATTGATGCTGCAGCATTTTCCCCTGGTATCAGCCATTCCACTTCGGTGGCATCAGACCTGACAACGCCAGGCAACTTTTTTTTAACCGCCTCCCAGTTGGTCAATTTTAACCGGTCCCGGCCAGCATTTTCGGTCCCGGCATAATTCTCATGTTCCCATCCTGTTGTTTTATCGCTTTTGGCTGATGAGTTTCCAAAGGAAGAAACCTTTGGAAACTCATCAAGGAATTCACTTAGCAGCTTTTTTATTTTCGGCCTTATTGTATATGCTCCATATTCCTGCTTGCCGGATGCAACCCGGCAGGGTACTATATTATGGGTATCAACATCATAGAGGGGGATGTCAATAATTTTTACCAGCTCCTTTTTCCAGTCATTTTTAATCCTTAGAGGATCAAAATCAGTTACTATTGCTCCGGCACGTGTCTCTTTTACAAGGGCAGAGATGGTTGAGGGAGGATTACCTGTCAGCAGGCGGAAGGGGATGTTTTTTTTAATCAGCGCTTTTTCCACCTCCTTCAATCCTTTGAGCATAAAGCTGTAATGACGGAGGTTTGCACCGGGAAAACTGTCAGTAAGTGCAAATGCCACTACAACTGAAGTTTCAAGTTCTCTGGCAAGTTCAATTGAATAAAGCAGGGCCCAGTTATCATTAACTCTCTGATCCCGGCTCATCCAGTAAATGACAGGTCCGCGGTTAACCTTTTTACCATTCAGCTGACGGATCCGTCTTTTATTTACGGAAGGAGTTCCTGGGTTAATCATTTTATCTCTTTGTGTTCGCTGGCATTTATAAATACGACATCGCCAATGCTTTCATATCCCTGGAAAATTTTTTCTCCCAGCTGTTTGACCATCTCGCTTCTGAATCCAATAATAGTTAATCCCGCACTGGATGATTTTTCATTGATAAGTGTCTTGGGGTTCACATTTTCATCCATTGTGATAATTTCAACATTGTGAAGTGCAATTGGCAGCCTGCCTACCTGAATAAGATCCACTATCTGTTCCCATGTTTGCTTCTCCTCTTCTTTTCTGCAAAGGCTGAATATCTTGATGACTCCTTTTTTCCAGTCCGGGTGTCCCAAAATAATATATGCAACCAGTATCATCAGGCTGGCATTTTTAGAATCAGTCGGTTTGATCCATACATGGATTCCTTGTTTAAAATTTATTGCTTTTTGAGAACTGCCGTATATGCAGACATCAAAGTTGCCAGCTTTAACCAGGGAGTAATTATCAGTGATCTGGGCAAGTTCTTTATTATCACCCTGCTCGTACTCAAAAAGAATAAAATTGTTTTCCATTCCGGAAATGCTTGGAAGCTGTATTACCTGGGCAATGGCAGAGGTATAGGATGGAGATATAAGGGTATCTACATATACATTGCTTTCTTCCATCTCAGACATCTGTATCAGTTTTTTAAGCTCTTCATCGGAACGTCGGTTGGTGGCCTTTGAGAAGTATCCTTCGATGAGATGTATGTAGGTAGCGAAACCGTAACGGTGAGATAACCATGTAATGAACTCAAACGGCTTGGGGCGGTTAAAGGTTTGCTTTGAAATACATACCACCGCGGGGCGCCATGAACTTCCCTGTATCTTTTTGGACTTCTGAAGATAAACCTGTATTTTCCTTGCAAGCTGGAAAATGGCTCCCTGGAATATAACTTCAAGGCCTTTTCTTTCTTTATGGTGGTTTGATATGGAAATATATAAAAAACTGATTATTATAAATGCACTAATTGCTGCAGTAATATTTATCATCAGCATCAGCCATATGCTTATCAGAAATCCGGCCAGAGATATATACCAGCGTGATTTAAATAAGGGCCGGTACGAAGGGTCTGATCCAAAGTGGTTCAAAAAGGATATAAGGCACAGGGAGCTGTAGGATACCATAAAAAACATAGTGATTATCTGAGCGACAACGTTAAGGCTTCCCATAATAACAAATATCATGGCAATAAGGCATGTTATCAGAGTAGCGTTATAGGGCTCATTTGTCTCGCTTCTTCCCCTGGAAAAAATATAATTTAACCTTTTTGTGGGCATTGACCTGTCTACACCTAAAGCTTGCAAAGTACGCGGAGCAACAAGGACCGATCCAAGGGCAGATGAAATGGTGGAGGCTGCAAGTCCGAGAGGAATAATCAGAGGACCCCAAATAGCTATTCTGCTTATAATTAACTGTTCTTCAACAAGGTCCTGCGGACTGGCGGATACTGCAAGTTTCCAGGTAACGAAAAAGTAAACCAGCATTCCAATAATTGTTGCTGAGATAATACCAAGGGGAATAGATTTTCCGGGATTTTTCAGATCGCCCGATAGTCCGACGCCGACAGTTATACCTGTGAAAGCAGGGAAAATTACTGCCAATACATTAAAAAAATCATTTTGATTCCGAAAAGTAAAATTCATCAGTCCGACCGGTCCCTCGTAATCAGTTTTTCCAAGAAAAAAGCACAAAAGAGATAGGAATAACAAAAAAACTACAAAATAGAGCGCTTTAATACCAAGGTTGGCTCCTCTTTTTAAAATAATAAACGACAAAGCAATCATTACCGGGACGCTAATCACCTGTCTTGGAATCAGTATGTTGTATTGATTGTGAAAGAAGTTGAACAGGGGTTCAAAGGTCTCGGTAAAGGCAATAATATAGAATGCTATGCTTATTGCCTGTGCCAGATAGAGAGTGATGCCAATGGTGGCCCCTATATTCAGTCCGAATGAGCGTGAAATAATATAATAAACTCCCCCACCTTCAACCCTTTGATTGGTAGCTATTTCTGACAGGGCCAAAGCAGCGGGAATGGTAACAAGATGGCTGACCACGATTATAAGGATTACCCCCCAGAAACCAAGAGTCCCGGTGGCAAAACCAAATCGCAGAAAAAGTATTGCCCCGAGAATCGTTGCTATAGATGTAATAAATACCGGTCCAGTTCCAAACCGCCTTGCTTTATTTGTCGTATATGCCATTACCGGGTAATTTTTGTGAAGGCTAAAATATCAAAAGTTTAGGACTTCCGGAATAAACAGATAAAACAAATAAAATATTTGTTTACCCCCGCCGGGGTTATAACATGTTATTTTGCAGTGAAGGTGCTTTTTATAGCCAGCTGACTGTTGTTAATATATCAGCTGCAAAACAACAGGGAGATAATAGCAAGACTTTTTACATGTAATTTTTAAGATGATTTAAAAAACGGAGAACCGGGTATAATGCCGGTTCTCCGAGGGTTTATGTATGTTTATTGTACAGATGCAGGCATTTATTCCCGCATATCTTTTTATAGCTTTTTCAGGTAATCTGAGCTGAAATCAGTGTAGGTGGTTTTTCCGAAAAAGTTATTTGTTCGCTTGTCCAATTGTCCGGTATAGTCACCAGGATCAAAGTTCCTCATAAATGTGTTTGCTGCCCTTCTTGTAGCCATTCCTATAAAAAAGAACAATATAAGTAAGCCACCAAGGACATACAAAATAATCTTTGTAGTATCCACCTGTGCACCAAGTGTTTTGGTCATTGCATGAAACAACATCCAGAGCAGGTACAGGTTAACTGCCAGTGACAGCAATGAAGCAAGGGCAGGATGGATCACACCAAAAACATTCATAAATGCTGATACCGGCATAACTACCATAAGCGCTGCCTGGACATGAAGTATTGGCTCAAAATCTGTTTTTCCGCTTGCAATTGCACAAAGTATAAGGATAATAACCGCTCCGATGAACAGACCTATAAGTGCCCCTATAATCGACCAAACCAGGGCCAGGAACCCTACTGCACCGCCAAACATACCCCCTCCGCCCATGGCACCAATTTTGAGTAAACCCCAGATAAGATTCAGGATTCCGGCAATTACTCCATAAATCAATGCCTTTATTATGGGTGGGCCAAATCCCCCCTCTGTTGACATTTTGCTGAAATACTCCTCCGGCTTTAGGAGTGCTTCTTTTGAATCTGCAATGAAGACAGATAAATCGAATGATTTTTCTTCCATGGTATTCATTTTAATTGGTTGAATTAAAAAGTGTTAAGGTAATGTTGTTGTTTTTAATGAATAAAGGTAAAGAAAAATGAAACGCAATTCAAAATTTATGTTAAAAAAAACGGGCAAGCGTTAATTATGCATTTGCCCGTTTTTTAACATACTTCCCTGGATATTTTAATAATTCCTGTGTCCGGAATCAGTCCCCTAGCGAAATACCAATTCCTCTGGCTGTCTTTACCAGGTTGGAATTTTCGGTGACAAATTTATTTTTCTGGATGGCATCAATCAGAGGTATAGATATGATATTGGGATGTCTGTAGGCTACCATCTCTCCGAATTTCTCTTCAAGCACCATTTCAAAAGCCTTTACACCAAACTGGGTGGCCAGTATTCTGTCGTTGGCAACAGGAATGCCCCCTCTTTGAAGGTGCCCAAGCACTGTTTCCCTGATATCAGCCATTACACCTGCCTGTTTCAGTTCCATTTCAAGGCGGGCGGCAGCACCCCTGAGCCTGACGTTATGATAGCCCACCTCGTTGGATTTTTCGCCTGATTGTACACCTCCTTTTGGCAAGGCTCCCTCGGAGATGACAATATTGGCAAATCCCTTGCCTCTTAAGAATCTTGATTCAAGTCTGGCTGCAACTTTTTCTATATCGTAGGGTATTTCGGGAATAAGACAGACCTCGGCTCCCCCTGCAATGGAAGCACTCAGGGCGATCCACCCTGCATCCCTCCCCATCACCTCAAGAATGAGTATCCGGTTATGACTGGCTGCGGTAGTGACCAGCTTGTCAACTGCCTCCGTGGCAATTTGCACAGCGGTTTGATAACCGAAGGTGAAATCGGTAAAAGGCAGGTCATTATCAATTGTTTTTGGCACTCCTATTATTTTCAGACCTTTTTCGTGGAAAGTTTGCGAGATACGTTGTGACCCGTCTCCACCGATATTAATTACCGCGTCAACACCCATGTACTGAAGTTTTCTCATCATTTCATCTGAGCGGTCCACCGCTCCCCATGTACCATCCAGGTTTTTTACCGGCCATTCGAAGGGTCCGCCCTTATTTGTTGTTCCCAGGATAGTGCCTCCCCTGAAGTGAATTCCTGATACGGCTTTTTCGTCCAGCACCACTATTTCGGTTGGTTCCTTCAGCAGTCCGTCAAAGGAGTTGATACTCCCGATGATCTCCCAGTCTTTTTCCCTGGCGGCTCTTTTGACAATTGCTCTTATTACGGCATTTAAGCCGGGACAATCACCCCCTCCGGTTGCAACTAATACTCTTTTCATAATTGTTTATGTTTTGTTTATTAAGGTAATATTCTAACTAAAATTATCCGGGTGTATAAAATTTATCTGCTGCCATACGCTGCTGATAATACTTTATGCGAAAAAGGTTGCAAAGTTAAACTGAAAATACGAGTTAACAAAAATATAGCAAACATTCAGACTTTATCATTTTGACGTATCCGTCAAATAAAATCCAATGTATTTGGCTATTCAGGGTTCAGGATATTATTAAAATTAATGATCTGTGCAATAATACAGGAAGATTATTAATGATATAACGACAGGGGAAATGCCGGATTGTTTTATCTGTTTTTCATAGTGATTTCTGAAACCACCGGCCAGTGATCAGAGATAAAAATGTTACCTTCCATTACCCTGTCCACCCTGTATGAGTTTACCTTAAAAGCATTATCAACAAAAATAAAATCTATGACCCTTGGGTCAATGTCTTTCCTGAATGCATTAAAAGTTGCATCTGCATCGACAACAGGGGTCTTTGAAATTGTTTCGGCATTGCTTAATTCATTGTTTTCTGCAAAAGTGTTAACCATGAAATTATAGTCATCACTACTTTTTCTTATGTTGAAATCACCTGTAACTATAACCGGGGAGTTGCCGGTAATTTTATTGATCTCTTCAGCCATAAGTTCAATGCTTTTAAGCCTTGCCTCAACCCCCCGGTGGTCAAAGTGAGTGTTGAAGACATAAAGGGTTTCCCCGGTTTTTCTATCTTCCAGTTCTGCCCAGCTTACTATTCTTGTAATGGCAGCGTCCCAGCTTTTGCTTCCGGGTATATCAGGTGTTTTGGAGAGCCAGAACTGGGAGTTATCACGGAGAATGAACCTGTCTTTTTTGAAAAAAACCGGGGAATATTCACCTCCCTGTTTACCGTCATCCCTGCCGGTCCCAACATAGGAGTATCCGGGCATCATATTTTGCAGGTCGATGAGTTGATTATGCAAAACTTCCTGCATTCCCACAATATCGGGGCTGACTGTATCCATATAAGCAGCTACTACAGGTATTCGTGCCTCCCATCGGTTTTCACCATCGGCGGGGGTATCCAGTCTTATGTTAAAGGTCATTACAGATATGTCCTGTTTTGATCTGTTACAGGATAAAAACAGGATACAGGAAAGAACTAATAAAGAAGCAAGAATTTTCATACGAATAAGCTATTGTTATCAAATTTTAATTCAATTATTTACTAAGGCATGGTGTTCATATTTAGTATTCCACTCGTATGGAACCCGCATGCTTTATTCATGTTATTTTGTCTGCCGAAGGCTGATGCGGGTTTCATAAGTAAATATTAATATTAAATCATTGGTCTTGTGGATCTTACCATACAATATTTATGATCGTGGTAAGAAGTGCTACGGGGTTTTTTTATATTATCCAGTTTAATTTATGATTAACCATGATATAAACAGGATTGCTAATTTATATCTTTTTAGCTTAATCTCCATGACAATGCTGATAATTATCTATTTTTGATTTTCCTGAAAAACTAATTTTAAAAAACTAAAATATGCAATTTGATTTTGACCGGCCCATAATAAGAACAGGAACAGGTTCAGTTAAATATGACGGACTTAAGGAGTTTTTCAATAACCCTGATCTGATACCCATGTGGATTGCCGATATGGATTTTCCGGTACCCGATTGTGTAATAGATTCCATAAAGAAGCGTACCGATCATGGAATATTTGGGTATACGCTGGTTACCCGGTCGTTTTACGATGCCATAATAAACTGGATGAGAGTAAAACATGGATGGGAGGTTCCTGCCGACTGGATTTTGTTTTCCCCCGGTGTTGTGCCTGCTCTGACAATATCTGTTATGGCCCTTACTGAACCTGGAGACAAGGTGCTTTTGCAGTCTCCTGTCTATCCACCGTTTTTTTCCTCCATAAGAGATAATAATCGAATGCTGGTAAATAACCAGCTACAGGAACTTGATGGTAAATACTGCATTGATTTTGATGATCTGGATTTTAAGCTTTCCGGGGGAGTTAAGATGATGTTTTTCTGTAACCCTCACAATCCGGCGGGAAGAGTCTGGAGTGCCCCGGAAATCAAGCAGGTTGTGGCTTTGTGCAGAAAACATAATGTTATACTTATTTCGGATGAGATTCATTCCGATCTGATTTATCCGGGTTACAGGCATATTCCTTCTGCACAGGCCGGTGAGGGTGATGCTAATATGATCATTTGCATGGCTCCCAGCAAAACATTCAATCTTGCCGGACTTGCTTCTGCGTTTCTTATAATACCAGATCCTGAATTGCGTAATAAGATGAAAAAGATAATGGAAAACCTGCATATCAGCTATGGAAATATATTTGGACTTGTTGCCCTGCAGGCGGCTTATGAAGGCGGAGGCGACTGGTTGGTGGCATTGATTGAATACCTTTCAGGGAACCGTGATACCGTAATTAATTTTTTCAGGGAAGAACTTCCTGAAATCCGTCCACTGGTGCCTGAGGCAACTTATCTTGTATGGCTGGATTGCAGAAATACCGGGATGAACGACAGGGAGATCAAGAGATTTTTTACCAACCGTGCCGGAATTGCAATGAATCCGGGTACGGTATTTGGCCCCGGGGGCGAGGGGTTTCACAGGATGAATATCGGTTGCACCAAAAAAACATTGAATAATGCCCTGGATAAGATAAAAAAAGCCTGGATAAACCGTTAAGATCATTCGGCGCTGGTGCGTTTTTTAAGATTGCCATCCGGGCTGACCGGAAAAGTTAATTTTCTTCCTGATAATCTTCATTTTTATCAAGTAACTCCGGACGGAGCTTTTTTGTTCTTTCGATGGACTTTTCCATTTTCCATTCGCTGATTTTTTTTTCATTGCCGGAAAGAAGTATTGACGGAACTTCCCAGCCTTTGAAATTTGCCGGCCTGGTATAAACCGGAGGAGCCAGAAGGTTGTCCTGAAAGGAATCACTGAGTGCGCTGGTTTCATCGGAAATTGCACCGGGAAGCAGCCGCACAACAGAATCTGATACCACGGCAGCCGCCAGTTCTCCTCCTGTCAGTACATAATCACCCACTGAGATTTCCATTGTTATCAGGTGATCACGTACTCTCTGATCTACTCCTTTGTAATGGCCACAAAGCAGGATTATATTTTTCAGGGTTGAAAGATTATTTGCTGTCTTTTGATTGAACTGTTTTGCATCGGGCGTCAGGTAGATTATCTCATCATAATCGCATTCCTTTGTAAGTTGCTCAATTGCCCGGTAAACGGGTTCTATCATGATCACCATCCCTGCATCCCCGCTGAATGCATAGTCATCAACTCTTTTATGCTTGTCAGTGCTATAGTTTCGGATATTATGAATATTTATTTTTGCTATTCCTTTTTCCCTTGCTCTTTTTAGTATGGAATTATTGATCCAGCTTTCAAAAAGTTCCGGAAGTACTGTAAGTATATCTATGCGCATGAATATTTTTTATTCAAAATTAAAATAAAACAGTTTAAAACTTAATATAATTAAAATATACTCTTCCCCCGTATTGATTTTAGGTAATAAAATCTTTCAGTATTGCATGTTAAATTTATATTTTCGTACTTTTGAAGCCTTTATATTAATAAGGCGCTCTTTAATCAGACACTTTGAAAAAAGAAGATGGGGGATAAGTAAAATATGGATACCAAGGATTTAAACGGACATGCTCCTGAGGAGCAATCCGGTGCACCTGGTGATTACACCGGAAATATGGATAGTAAAGCGGACAAGAATAATGATGGTGAAAAAGACGGCTCTGGTAATAAAACCGAATCAAAGCCTGATACATCGCCTGAAAGCATTAAGGAATCGTCCGTTTCACAGCCAGGCAGCAAGCCCGGATCATCAGGTAAAGATGAGCCTGTTGAGGATGCTGGTGCAGGTAAA
>SLPB01000071.1 GCA_007132225.1 Bacteroidales bacterium
ATTGTCTTTCTTATAAAAGCATGGTACCTGGTATTGGATTCGACTGAATCAACCGCAAGGCAGCCTCGTGATGCAAATTCATAGGATATGCTGCCGGTGCCACTGAACAGGTCAAGGACCTCTAATTCTTCAAAGTTGAAATAGTTGCCCAGGACATTGAACAGGTTTTCCTTGGCAAAATCAGTTGTTGGCCTGGCTTTGAAATTTTTACCGGGATAAAGCCGCTTTCCTTTGTGCGTTCCACTTATTATACGCACATCCTTAGATTAAAAAGGTTTGCAAACAAGTGAGAATCAGTCTCGTCAAAAGTATAGCTATAGAGAAAATTATTATTTCTTTTCTCAAATCCTATGTTTTTAATGTAGGATTTGAGGAGATCAAAGGCATGTGAATTCTTTTGCATCTCACCTGAAATAAAAAGTGGTGTTTCCTCACCTTTAAGCTTCAGTTGTTCATACACATAGAGCACAAAATATACAAGATCCTCTTCATTTTTTAAGGGGAAAGTATTACATAAGAGAAGTTTATCTCCCCGGATGGCTAATATATCCATGTAATTACCATATAAATTAGCAATTACGGATTTATACGAATTTCGCTTACCATGGTTGATGAGCCCGTTTTCTATCAAAGGTGTTACCTGGTGAAAAAACTTAACATTCCGGAAGGACTTGTAAACGATATTTGAAAGTTCGGAAGGTACTACAAAAAGGTTATAGGCATCAATGCTTTTATATTCATTATAATAAATCTGATCCAGGTCATCGAGAATGTGGTTGAATTCAAAGAAAGTCCTGAGATTTTGCTTATTAAATAGGGGGGCGGGTATTAAAGTGTATTTGGGCGACTGGTAAGAAAATAGCACTGTTTTATATTCCCTCTCAAGAAATTCATCGTTGCCATGAATCTCATCGATTTTTTCTTCCAGCAGAACGGGTGACATCTCTTCGGGTCTAAAAACAAAATGCTTAAGAAGGATATATTTATTACGGACCGGATCTAACACAGAAAAAGAATATCCACTCAGGCCTGCCTGAATGGATATATGATAATTTCTTGTCTGATTAAGATCGAATGTTTCGTCTATAAATACAATATCCATACCGGTAGGGATTTTTATTCCCAATTGCCAGCATTATTGGTGGTCTCGGTAAGCGATCCGACACGGAGCCCGGGAAACTGGTTCCTGTTAATACGCTCATCATTCAAATTGATAACCAATTGCCTGTCAAGTCCGCTTAACAAAACATCGTTATGTACATGTGCTTCGAAAACCTTAACCTCAAGCCCGGATCCGGTCATTACCTCTCCTGCCCCCAGGAAAAACTCTTCACGTCCTCCGGTATAAGGAACATAACGAAGGGAATCAATTACATATTGAGGAGGGAATAGCGAATCCCGGACACTTACAAGGATAGTATCCCTGATAATCTCCGCTGCAGCAACACCCTCATCCTCATCCTCAAAACCAATGGACATAACCACGCGGAATGAATCGGTATTTACGAAGTTAATAAGTGTATCGAAACTACCTGTAAACTCACCGTGAACCGAACGGTAGGCCAACTGGGCCCGGCGTATATCCTTTAATCTTTCTATGGTCCTGTTATATCTCGCCCGTTGCTCTCTCTGAAATCTGATAGGCTGATTGATACTGTCTACAAGCATATAGCCCAGAACAAGAATTGCAACTGAAAGGATAACCTGAATGACTGTTTTCATCTGTTTATATTTATTTTTAGTTGTCCGATTAAATTACTATAACTTAGCAATCATTAGCACACCTCGACCCAATAAACTGATAATGAATGCCTAACCTGTTTAAAATTTAATTTTTATAAATTGTTTAACAATAGACCGATTTTATCTTTATATAAAACTCAAAAATGATTTAAAAATTATGTATTTAGATTAACAGACTGTGTTTTTGAGTTCAATCCAAAACTTTTCTTTTCCGGAATATTAATTTTATGTTTGAGGGCAAATTTATAAAAAAAATAGATTTATACCTTAAATTTAAGCATAAATAGATAAAATGTTAAAAAACCATATTATCAATGTATTAACTGAGCAGCTAGGACACAGGCCAACAGCAAGTCAGCAAAATATGATTGCTATCATCCCCGATTTTATAACAATGGATAATGGCAAAGAAATTTTGCTGGTTAAGGGTTTTGCAGGGACAGGAAAAACAACAATTATAGGAGCTCTGGTAAAGACCATGGAGTTATTTAAAAACAAGGTGGTTCTTCTTGCACCTACGGGCAGGGCTGCCAAGGTACTTTCGTCTTATTGCAATCATAATGCGTTTACCATACATAAAAAGATATACAGGCAAAAATCATCTAATGATGGCACAGGTAAATTTGTCCTTGACAGGAACCTGCACAAAAACACGCTATTCATAGTTGATGAGGCATCAATGATATCAAACCAGGCTTTTGAATCGGATATCTTCGGCAGTGGACGATTGCTTGATGATCTTATCAGTTATGTGGATAATAACAGGAACTGCAAACTTATTCTTGCCGGAGATACTGCACAGCTCCCTCCTGTCCGCATTGACATCAGTCCAGCCCTTGATGTCAATTACCTTAAAGGATTCGGATTCAATATTCAGGAAGTTTTCCTCTCGGATATACTAAGACAGGCGATGGATTCAGGTATACTTTTCAATGCAGGTAATATTCGCCAAAATATTACTGACTCTATTCCGGGTCTGCCGCACATTCACCTTGACGATTTTCCTGATATTGAAAGGGTGCCCGGAGAAGACCTTATAGATAAAATAACAGACTCATACGAAAGGGACGGCATGGAAGATACTATTGTTATAACCCGCTCGAACAAGAAGGCAAACCAGTATAATAAAGGTATAAGAGAGAGGATACTTGGCAGGGAAGGTGAACTGGATTCAGGAGATTTGCTGATGATAGTAAAAAACAACTACTTCTGGTTGAATGAGAATGAAGTAACCGACTTTATAGCCAACGGTGATATTATGGAGGTTGTCAGGGTGAGGCGCTACCAGGAGATGTACGGATTCAGGTTTGCCGATGTGCTGGTAAAGTTCATTGACTACAGGGACATGGAAATAGAGGTAAAGCTTTTGCTTGATACCATTTACTGTGAAACTGCCTCACTTAGCAATGAGCAGAACAAGAGCCTTTTTTATTCAGTACTGGAAGATTATGCAGACACTCCTAATAAACGTAAAAGGTTTGAACAGGTGAGAACAAATCCCTGGTTCAATGCCCTGCAGGTTAAATTCGCCTATGCTGTAACCTGCCATAAAGCCCAGGGCGGGCAATGGAAAAATGTGTTTATCGACCAGGGATTTATCAGGGATGATATGGTAAATACCGAATACCTTCGCTGGTTATATACAGCTTTTACACGCTCAACCAAAAAGCTGCATCTCCTTAATTTCAGTGATAAGTTTTTTGACTGATTTGCCTACTCCCCAATAATCTTTACCAGCATTCGCTTGCGTCTTTTCCCGTCAAACTCCCCGTAAAATATCTGCTCCCAGGGACCGAAATCGAGCTTTCCTTCGGTTACGGCAACTACAACTTCGCGGCCCATGATTGTACGTTTCAGATGTGCATCTGCATTATCCTCATAACCGTTGTGCCGGTACTGAGAATGAGGATGCTCGGGAGCAAGCTTTTCCAGCCACACCTCAAAGTCATGATGCAGACCAGACTCATCGTCATTAATAAAAACACTGCTGGTTATATGCATTGCATTGCACAAAACCAATCCCTCCCTGATACCGCTTTCTTCAAGGCACTGCACTATTTTGGGGGTAATATTTATAAGTTCCCTGCGATTTTGGGTGTCAAACCATAACTCTTTTCTATATGATTTCATATTCAAATATTTATATGGACTATTACTGAGGTATATTTCAAATTTTTAAACCGCTGCAGACCTTTAGGGACTCGCCTGGCAATCAGACACCAAAGTCTTTCATGATCCTCCTGGCTTTGAGGTTCAATTGATTGCTGACAAATTCAAAATCTTCTTTTTTCCCCAGGTTCTCCCGCACGCCAATGTAAAATTTAATCTTAGGCTCAGTTCCTGAAGGACGTATCGATATAACGGATCCGTCCTTTAAAAAAAACTGCAGGACATTGGACTTCGGCAGGTCGATATTACTGCGAAGCTGGCTTATGGTATCAAATGATTTCTGTTTAAAATAGTCATTTACCAGCATGACTGGTGAACCGTTAACTGTTTCAGGTGGTAAGCTCCTGAAGTTCTCCATCATTGAGGCTATCTCATCGGTACCTGATTTTCCTTCGCGGACTACCGATACGAGGTACTCCCTGTAAAAACCAAATTCAATATACAGATCCAAAAGCATATCAAACATCGTACTGCCCTGATCCTTTGCCCAGGCAGTGGCTTCAGCTATAAGGGCACAAGAAAGCACTGCGTCCTTGTCCCGCACAAAGTCTCCGGCAAGGTAGCCGTAACTCTCTTCAAAGCCGGCAATGAAAATCTTGTCGCCTTCAAATTTCCTTATCAGTCCGGCGATAAACTTAAAACCTGTCAGCACATCATAACACTCAACATTAAACCTGGTGGCAATATCTGCAAGCATCTCAGATGTAACAATGGTCTTTACAATATACTCTTTGCCCTTAAGTCTGCCTTTCTCTTCCCATCTTTTTAAAAGATACCAGAGCAGAAGAGCGGCTGTCTGGTTGCCATTTAGAAGAACAAACTCTCCTTTATGGTCCCTGACCGCTATACCTACCCTGTCTCCATCGGGATCAGTGCCCATTACCAGTTCGGCACCGGCCTCCACAGCCTTGTCCAGCGCCATCTTCAGGGCTGCTGGCTCCTCGGGGTTGGGGGAAACCACTGTTGGGAAGTTGCCATCAACAACATCCTGTTCAGGCACTTTAATGATGTTGGTAAATCCGTAACTTTTAAGGGCTTCTGGGACAAGATGCACCGCGGCACCATGAATAGGGGTAAAAACTATCTTGAGATCCTTATGCTTTTTAACCACATCGGGCGATAATGACATTTTTTTCAGCTGCTCCAGGTAAATGCTGTCGGTCTCCTCTCCTATGATCCTGATCCGTTCCTGATGCTTCTCCCGTTTGACCTGGTTGATGCTGGTTATTTTCTGTACCTCTGAAATGATATTAGTGTCGTGGGGCGCAATTATTTGTCCGCCATCTTCCCAGTAAACCTTATAACCGTTATATTCTTTGGGATTGTGGGAAGCAGTGATCACTATTCCGGACTGGCAGCTGTAATGCCTGATGGCAAAGGACAGCTCCGGAACGGGCCGCAAATCATCAAAAAGATAAACATCTATATCATTTGCTGTAAATATTGCGGCAGCTGTTTCGGCAAAAAGCCGGCTGTTATTCCGGCAATCGTATGCTATGGCAACACTTATGGAATCAAGGTGTGAGAATTGATTTAAAAGATAGTTGGAAAGACCCTGGGTAGCCATGCTTACCGTATAGACATTCATCCTGTTGGTGCCGGCACCCATTATACCTCTTAAGCCTCCGGTACCAAATTCCAGGTCCCTGTAAAATGAATCTATCAGCTCATTTTCAGCCCCCTCGAGTAGTGCTTTTACATCACTCCTGGTCTGCTGGTCAAAATCTTCTCCCATCCATACTCCTGCTCTTTCCTTTACCTCTTGTAAAAGTTCCTTTTTATCCATAGTGTATGTATTTTAGATATTTAAATATTTGCACTCATTTATCACCAATTGCTCAGTCAATAAGACACAGGAGGAAATAGCCTTTAATTTATGAACCTTACCTGCTAATCCAGCTGACCGATACAATTTATAAGGCTCTCTTTCCAGTGCGGTATATCAATTAACAAATAAGATCTGATTTTTGTTTTGTTCAGTACGCTAAAATGCGGGCGCCGTGCCGGAACAGGGTACTGGCTGGTTTCAATTGGACTGATACGGCATTGCCTGCCGGTAAGCCGGACGATCTCAATTGCAAAATCATACCAGCTGCACACTCCCTCATTACTATAATGAAACAGTCCGCCACCATCCTTGTTTTTCCCCGAAAGGAAATGATCGGAAAGAGTAAGCAACACCCTGGCAAGGTCGCCTGCATAGGTAGGTGTCCCTACCTGGTCATATACCACATTTAGTTGATCCTTCTCAAGGGCCATGGTCAATATGGTATTGAAAAAGTTTTTACCCCGTGTGGAATAGAGCCAGGAGGAGCGTACCACGATGCCGTGTTCATAACCGAGAACAGCCTTCTCCCCTTCGAGCTTGGTCTTTCCGTAAACAGAGATGGGGCCGACAGCATCCTCCTCGCGGTAGGGAACCGGAGTGGTGCCATCGAACACATAATCGGTGCTGACATGGACCATTAATGTGCTATTTCGGGCGCAGGCACTAACCAGCCATTCCACTGCCCGGCCATTTACCAGCAAGGCAGCTTCCGGTTCAGACTCAGCCTTATCAACAGCAGTATAGGCTGCACAATTTATGAGACAGTCAATATGATTTTCCCGAAAAAACTTATTCACCAAATCCTCATTTGTAATATCCAGGGTGTCAATATCGGTATAAAAAAATTTATAGCCCCTGTAGGTATGTGTATATGATAGGCCCTGCAATTCATAGCCGAGCTGCCCCTTTGATCCGGTTATTAATATATTTTTTACACTCATATTTCACCAAAAATAAAATTATTATCGGCATCTGCAATACCTGGTGCCCTTTTATCTTTTTCAGAAATAACAGCACTCTCCGGAGCAATCCCCCAGTCTATTCCCAGGGTTTTGTCAGAAAAAAGGATACTTCGCTCTGCTGCGGGATGATAAAATTCATCGCATTTATAAAACACGGTGGCAGTTTTGCTGATAACCCTGAATCCATGAGCGAAGCCTTTGGGAACAAGCAGCTGCAGTTTGTTTTCAGAAGAAATTTCGATGCTGCTCCATTGTTGGTATGTGGGTGAATTTTTTCTCAGATCCACGGCCACATCAAGAATTACTCCTTCCAGCACTCTTATAAGCTTACTCTGCGCAAAGGGTGCGAGCTGGTAATGGAGTCCCCTGACCACATCCCTTTTTGAGCGGGATTCGTTGTCCTGCACAAACCCCGTGACCAGTCCGTGCTTTGATAATAACCGCTCATTATAACTTTCGTAGAAATAACCCCTGGAATCTTCAAAAACTTTAGGCTTGAGGATAAGCAAACCGGGGATATCAGTTTCTGTTATTTGCATAATATGCTGGTCTTTTGCTGTTGGTACTTTAATGCCGGTCTTTGCTGTAGATCTTTTGCTGTTGATACTTTGCTGCCGGTCAATGATATATTTCGTTTTTCCAGGTGATACCGGATCACATCCTGCTATTCGTCAAATCCTTTAACAGGTTCTCCTGCAATTTTCCGGAGATAGTCACCATACTGGTTATTTTTCAGTAGACCTGCACTAAAGAGCAGTTTGTCCCTGTCAATAAATCCCTTTAAGTATGCAATCTCCTCGGGACAGGCAATCTTCAGTCCTTGCCTCTCCTCTATTGTATGAATAAAATTAGAAGCCTGCAGCAGGCTTTGGTGGGTGCCTGTGTCCAGCCAGGCCATACCCCTGCTCAGAAGCTTGACTTTCAGGCGTGACTCTTCGAGGTAAAGACGGTTAAGGTCGGTAATCTCAAGCTCCCCCCTTGCGGAGGGACTGAGCGACTTAGCCTTTTCTACCACATCATTTCCGTAGAAATAAAGCCCGGTAACGGCATAATTTGATCTGGGCACCTCAGGCTTCTCCTCAATACTCAGCACCTCGCCAATATCATTAAACTCAACTACTCCATAACGCCCGGGGTTATTTACAAAATAACCAAACACCAGGGCTTCAGAAGTAAGCTTTGCTGCATCTTCAAGAATACCACTCAGGCCGTATCCGTAGAAAATATTATCTCCCAATATAAGACAAACCGGTTCATTATCAATGAACTCCTCTCCTATCAGAAAAGCCTGCGCCAATCCCCCTGGAGATGGCTGTTCTTTGTAAAAAAACTGAACTCCAAAACGGCTCCCGTCACCGAGAAGGTGCTTAAATACAGGCAGATCACCAGGCGTGGAAATTATCAGTATCTCCCTGATTCCTGCCAGCATTAACACAGAAACCGGATAATATATCATGGGCTTGTCATAAACCGGCAGAATCTGTTTTGAAATGCTATGGGTAACGGGATGCAGTCTTGTCCCGGCACCACCCGCAAGTACAATTCCTTTCATAACTCAGATATGTTTGATCATAATACAATGCAAATGTAGGGTTTTGTCACAACCTGAAATATTTAATCACAAACTTTGACCTGGATTACATGTTATTTTTCCTGCCGGTTGGTTACAGAACCATCCCCTCTGAAATACTGAATGGTTTTTTTCAATCCTTCATCAAGAGTAACTTTGGGCTCCCAGCCGCCAAGCTCTTTAGCGGCCATAGATATATCAGGTTTTCTTTTTACTGGGTCATCGGCTCTGAGTGGATGAAAATGAATTTTTGAATCTGATCCTGTCATGCTGATGATTTTTTCGGCAAGTGAAAGAATGGACATCTCCTCAGGATTTCCAATATTAACGGGGCCAATAAAATCCTCCTCCGTGTTCATTGCTCTGACAAGCGCTTCAACAAGATCACTAATGTACTGGAAACAGCGTGTCTGAGAACCATCGCCATGAATAATAATATCTTCGTTCTTTAAAGCCTGTACAATAAAATTTGACACAACCCGGCCATCATCAGGCTGCATGCGGGGCCCATAGGTATTAAATATTCGTACTATCTTTATCCTGACATTGTTTTGTAAATGATAGTCCATGAACAAAGTTTCAGCGCAACGTTTCCCTTCATCATAACATGAGCGCTCACCAACCGGATTTACATATCCCCAGTAATCCTCAGTTTGAGGATGGACCCTGGGATCACCATAAACTTCGCTGGTTGATGCCTGTAATATTTTTGCCTTCTTTCGCTTGGCAAGGCCAAGCATATTGATGGCACCCATAACCGAAGTCTTAACTGTTTTTATTGGATTATGCTGATAATGTACCGGTGAAGCGGGACAGGCAAGATTGTAAATTTCCTCAACCTCACTGAAATATGGCATGATAATATCATGTCTTACCAGCTCAAACCAGGGATTTCCCATTAAATGAACAATATTCTTTTTTGAGCCTGTATAAAAATTATCCAGGCAGATAACTTCATTGCCCTCATTCAAAAGTCTTTCGCAAAGGTGAGAGCCGATAAAACCAGCACCTCCTGTAATTAGTATACGTTTCATAAAAAATATATAAAATATATCATTGGTCTTATCGACTGTTCATGCAGAATTACTTTCAGCAATTAGAAATTTATTAGTACTGATCAGTTAGATCCAGAATCTCAATTTTTCTGAATTCAGTGGGATGGCTTTCAGACTGAAGAGCAATATACCCCCTCTTCAGAGGTTCATGAGTTTCTGAAAGCTGAAGGTTTGTATAGGTCAGGACCGTATCATTCTCAATAATATGATGTACTATTGAATCTCCGTAAACATGAAGCTCAACGGTAACCCATTGATCACCATGGTAGGTTTTGCCGGAAGAGGTAACACAATGCTCTGTTCTGAGCTCACCGTCAACAACTACATGTGTGCCCGGTGTACAAACGCTGAAATTGGGCCTTTCGCCCTCACCGTCTCCGCCCAGCAACTGAGCTTCGACCGAAACGGGGAAGTTTTGTTCAAGCTCCATGCTTTTGGCGGACTGAGAATGAAACATAATTCCATTATTGCGATAAGCCCATCCGGGAGCATTTGCCAGTTGCTCGCCGACAAAGCGATACTCGACCCTTAAAATATAATGGGAAAAAGGTTCCTGGTAAAAGATATGACCAAACCTGTCATCAAAAGTTTCATATTCATCATATGATACTTTTAACAATCCGTCCTCGACTATAAAAGTGTTTTTATGATTATCATTAAGCTGAAAGCCTCTTATCTTGATATCCCAGTTATCAAGGTTTTCTCCATTGAAAAGGGATTGCCACTGTTTTTCGGTACCGGATGAACAAGAAGTAATAATAAGTAAACTCAGCAAAAGGGAAGCAACGCCTGATAAAAGCATCATATTGATTTTTTTCATATTTTTATAATTTAAGAGTTCACTGTTAAATACCAGATTTGCGAACAGGGACTTCGTAAAAGCATTCATTTTGGATATTTTAATAAAAATCCTGTAATCTGACAGACCCGGGTTTTTAAAAAAATACTCCTGACGCTTTTAAAAAGTGCTAAATTAGTAATTTTTATGAAGCAAAGTAATTCATTGCAAATCTAAAATATTTTATTTAGCTTGTTTAATTACAACATTTTTTGTTTACTTTTGCGGTTTAACGTATACTACAAATATAATGTCTAATCCATTAATTTTTAAAATTTTGCCTTAAAATTATGACTAAGAAAGAACAAGAAAACACTAAAAATGAAGAGCTGAAGAGCGAGAGTGTCAGAAAAACGGATGAGGTTGATAACCAAAATGATGAATCTCAAAACCAGGTAACCCCTAACAAAACGGAGTCCGAAGCAGAATCCGCAGAAGCATCCACAAATCCAGATGAGACCAAAGCTGAAGCAGAAAAACAACAAGAACCTGTGAGTCCGGACCTGCCAGAACAGGGCATACCAAAAGGTGAAGAAGAACCTGTCTCTGAGGGTATTGAAAAGCCGGCTACGGTAATCGAGAAAGAACCGGTTATTGTAAATACAAGGTCGCTTGAGGCAGAAACAGAAACCCCCGGGGCTGAACAGAAGGGTGAAGAAGTTATTCAAGTGATTGATACAGCAGACGCTGATCCGGCTGAAGAAACAGAAAATGAAGCTGCCGCCAAAGATTTTGACTGGGACAACCTGGAAGTGGAGCACGATTCCTATTCCAAAGAAGACAGGGCGAAATTTGAGGAGATGTATGACAAAACCCTTTCCACAATCAATGTGAACGAGGTTATTGATGGCACAGTGATCTCAATGAACAAAAGGGAAGTTGTTATAAACATCGGATATAAATCAGAAGCAGTTGTAAGTCTGAGTGAGTTTCGGTATAATCCCGACCTCAAGCCAGGAGACACAGTTGAAGTATATGTGGAAAGCCAGGAAGATAAAAAGGGACAACTTGTACTGTCCCACAAAAAAGCACGTGCATTAAGATCCTGGGACAGGGTGAATGCAGCTTTGGATAATGATGAAATTATTAAAGGATACATAAAATGCCGTACAAAGGGCGGGATGATAGTTGATGTATTTGGTATCGAAGCTTTCCTGCCGGGGTCGCAAATTGATGTCAAGCCAATACGTGATTATGATGCCTATGTTGGCAAGACAATGGAATTCAAGGTAGTCAAGATCAACCATGAATTTAAAAATGTTGTAGTCTCTCATAAAGCACTTATTGAAGAAGAGCTTGAACAACAGAAAAAAGAAATTATCGCCAAACTTGAAAAAGGTCAGGTTCTGGAAGGTACCGTTAAGAATATCACTTCATATGGGGTATTCATTGACCTTGGAGGGGTTGACGGCCTGATACATATTACAGACCTGTCATGGGGAAGGGTCAACCATCCTGAAGAGATTGTCGAACTTGACCAGAAACTTAATGTAGTGATCCTTGACTTTGATGATGCAAAGAAGAGAATTGCTCTTGGAATGAAACAGCTTACTCCGCATCCGTGGAATTCACTTGACCCTGACCTTAAAATAGGAGATAAAATAAAAGGCAAGGTTGTTGTAATGGCTGATTACGGTGCATTCGTTGAAATTGCTCCCGGCGTCGAGGGACTTATTCATGTATCAGAAATGTCCTGGTCGCAGCACCTTAGGAGCGCCCAGGAATTCCTGAAAGTTGGTGACGTGGTGGAGGCAGTCATACTGACCCTTGACCGGGAAGAAAGAAAAATGTCCCTTGGTATTAAGCAAATTAAGCCTGACCCATGGGAAAAAGTAATAGAAAAATACCCTGTTGGCTCAAAGCATTTGGCAAAAGTCCGCAATTTTACTAACTTCGGGGTGTTTGTAGAGATTGAAGAGGGAGTCGACGGATTAATACATATCTCGGATCTGTCATGGACGAAAAAAATAAAACATCCGGCTGAATTCACTGCTATAGGTGAGGAAATTGAGATTGTTGTACTGGAGATTGATAAGGATAACCGCCGCCTTAGCCTTGGGCACAAACAGCTGGAAGAAAATCCATGGGATGTTTTCGAGTCAGTGTTTACAGTAAATTCTATTCATGAAGGAACAATTATTGAAATCTTTGACAAAGGTGCGCTTGTTGCCCTTCAATATGGAGTAGAAGGTTTTGTTTCTTCCAAACATATGGTTAAGCAGGATGGTACTCCCGCTAAAATTGAGGAGAAACTGCCGTTTAAAGTAATTGAGTTTTCAAAAACAGCCAAACGTATAATTCTTTCGCATACCAAGGTTAATGAAGAAGATAGTGCAGAGAAAGTTTCTGAGTCTAAAAAACAAAAACCGGTTCAGAGCACTCAGAAGACAATGAGTAAAATGAAAACTAACCTTGAAAGAACCACATTTGGCGATATTTCCGAACTTGCCTCTTTGAAAGAGGAAATGGAAGAAAGTTCAAAAGGAGAAAAGGACAAGAAGAAAGCTGCCCCAAAAACGAAGGCTAAAACAGAGTCCTTGCCGGAGGAGGAGCCAAAGGCAGAGGAAGCCAAGGCAGAAGAAGCTAAGGCAGAGGAAGCCAAGGCAGAAGAAGCCAAGGCAGAGGAAGCTAAGGCAAAGGAAGCTAAGGCAGAAGAAGCCAAGGCAGAGGAAGCCAAGGCAAAGGAAGCCAAGGCAGAAGAAGCTAAGGCAGAGGAAGCTAAGGCAGAGGAAGCTAAGGCAGAGGAAGCTAAGGCAAAGGAAGCCAAGGCAGAGGAAGCCAAGGCAGAGGAAGCTAAGGCAGAGGAAGCTAAGGCAGAGGAAGCCAAGGCAGAAGAAGCTAAGGCAGAGGAAGCTAAGGCAGAGGAAGAAAGCGGCAAAGATGTGAATAAGGAAAAAGATAAAAATGAATAATTTATTTGCAGCTATAGGAAAAGCATCATAACTAAAACTTTCAACAATGGAATTCAATATTGAAAAGGTTAACAATTACACCCTGATCCAGGTACTTGAAGAAAAGCTGGATACCCACATTGCACCTGCGCTGAAATCAGAACTGGTTCTTATTTCCGGCAAGGGAGAAAAGAATGTAATAATGGACCTTAGTAATTGTAAGTATTGTGATTCATCCGGACTAAGCGCTATACTGGTAGCCAACCGGTTAAGTAAAAATGCAAACGGCATATTTGTACTGACAGGTTTGAATGATGCGGTAGAGAGGCTTATTACAATTTCCCAGCTTGATACAGTTTTAAACATTACATCAACTGTTCAGGAAGCGGGCAAGCTCATAGAGACAGAGCAGAAGAGTATCTAATGGCAATCGTTAAATATTATCGTGTCTTTTTCACTGACAATATTAGGAAGCAGTAGTGCTGTTCCAACATCTGAGAGATTTCCTGCCGCTCATGTTATAAACATACATGAGCGGTTTTTTTTGGTGGATTGCGGTGAAGGAGCACAAATTCAACTCAGAAGATATAAAATAGGTTTTGGGAAAATAAACCATATTCTCATTTCACATATCCATGGTGACCATACTTTCGGACTTTTCGGACTAATTAGTACATTCAGCCTGCTGGGCAGAAAATCAGACCTTCACATATATGCTAATCCGGTTTTACAATCAATACTTAAAGACCATAAGAAATATTATTACGAACATCCGCTTCCCTTTCAAATAATTTTTCATCCTGTGGGCTCAAAAAAAAAAGAACTGATCTACGAGGATGAAAAGCTTGAAATCATGACCATTCCCTTAAAACACAGGGTGCCTGCCTGTGGTTTCCTGTTCAGGGAAAAGCCCCCTTTATTAAACCTCAGAAAGGAAATGATTGAATATTATAAAGTTCCCCTAAAAGAAATGGCTAAAATTAAGCTGGGGAATGATTACATTAACGAGAGCGGACAGGTTATTCCAAATAAATTACTTACCCTTCCCCCGTTAATACCAAGATCACTGGCATATTGCACAGATACAAAATACACCGAATCAATCCTGCCCCAGATTAACAGGGTAGATCTTCTATACCATGAAGCCACCTACCTTCACAATATGGCAGGCAGAGCTTCAGAAACAGGCCATTCTACATCCAAACAGGCTGGTATAATTGCAAGAAAAGCTGGTGCGGGGAAACTTGTAATCGGACATTTTTCTGCACGTTATAAGACGACCGACATGCTGGTGGAAGAAGCCAGGAAGGAATTTCCTGAAACCTATGCAGCAAATGAGGGTGATTGCCATACTATTAAACAGGTAAGAGTTACTGAGTGATACTCCGGTTATTAATAAATGATCTCATCAATCACTTCCCAGCGTATATTCCCGCCCTCTTCAATATCATATCTCAGCAGCAGGCCTCCTGCAATGTGGCCGTCCTCAAAATAGGCGAACACCCATTTTTTATTAAGTATATGAATGCCGTCACGAAAATAAAAACCCATTTCACCACCCAACACAGGTGAGGTGCCAATAAGATCAGGATCAGATATCAAATCATTCCTTAAATCTTCAACAGGATTATTCAGGCCCTGCTTTTCAAGATCCTCAACCTGCTTTTTATCAAGAAAAGGAGGTATAGCATTAGTTATCCGGATTTCCTGTAATAGTGCCGACAGACTGTCATTTCTTTCCAGGCAGGTTTCAAAAAGTTCCTCCATCACACCAACTTTTGTAGTGTCATCAATGGTAAGAACAAGGTAAACAAGCAACAGGGCAATTATAACCGATTGAACTGCAATAATTACATCCTTTAATTTTCGCTGCATTTCATATATTTTAATGAAAATTTTATTAATTTAACACAAAAGGCAAATCCTCTTTAAGACAGATATTCCGGATTTATTAAATTAGTTTTATACTTTTACCCGTTATCCATGTGCTAAGTGAGACGACTTTTTTAAAAAATTAAATAATAATTAATTTATCTGCTCAAATATAAAAATATCTTCTGTTCTTCTGTTTCTTTCGTTAATTTTTCATTTAAGTTATGCCGAAGAATCAGGGCCCGGTTACCTGAGTATAGGGGCAGGATATTCCTATCTTGGAATGCGCGACAATGGATTATCTCCTCTTTACTATACCGGTAATCACGGACTTTTAAATATAAGCTACCAGAGTCGCACAGATAGCCGTACCAGTAATCTTGAAATTGAATTCCTGATTGGCGATATTACTCCTTCAAATTATCCTGAATTGTCCCTTTCTGAAATAAGAAACAATAAAACTGCAATCAGGTATTCTTATCAGAGGCTTGCACCAAATGTAATGGAACACGGGAAATTATTCCTTGGCGGTAAATGGGAAACACAATTTGCTTACTATATACATAATCAATTTGAAAACAGCTCGATGAATAATTTTTTCATTAACACGCTAAATTTATCGGGCTCGTTATCATATCCGTTAAAAACAAATGAACAAAAATACCTGATGATATTCCAGGCTGACCTGCCCATTGTCGCTTTTATAGTCCGGCCCTCCTATGCATATATTAAACCAAAAGGTTTTTTGGACCATAGCCAGCCTGACATACAAAAACTAATGAACAGTATTGAGGTTTCTTCTTTTGACAGATTCTCGGGAATGAGTACTGGAGTATCATTTGAATACAGACTTAAAAACAACCATTCCCTGAGAATTGGTTACAATTGGGAATATTGGAATCATCAGAATTCAAATCCTCTAAAATCTGCTACCCACGGAATAATGTTACAAACTATGTTTAACCTCTGACTTTCAAAATGCGAATTATATTTGCCATATCAATCACAATACTGATTCCGTTATTCATGGCTTGTGAAAAGCTCATGATAGAAAAAGACCCGGATAATAGTCCGGAAAATAATTTTGAGCTTCTATGGAATATTATTGACAGAAATTATTCTTTTTTTGAATACAAGAATATCAACTGGGACTCAATAAAGCATATCTACCAGCCGAAAATAAATGACAGTATGACCAACCGTCAGCTTTTCGATGTCATGTCTGATATGTTATTTGAACTACGTGACGGTCATGTCAATCTTTATTGGGGAACCGAAAGATCAAAAAACTGGGATTGGTATTCAGACTATCCAGCAAATTTCAACTATAACCTACTGGAAGCCAACTATATTAACAAGGAGACGGGAAGCATCGGCCCTTTTCAAACTGCTTCCTTAGACTCAATCGGTTATATCTATTGCGGAACATTTGCCGAAAGGATCAGGGAAAGCGAAATAGATATAATAATAGATAATTTTCAGGATATGAAAGGCATAATAATAGATGTCAGGAATAACACAGGGGGTTACAGTGTTAACGGAACAATTATCGCAAGCAGATTTGCTGATTCCATGCGCCTGGCTTCATATACTTTGTACAAAACCGGTCCCGGGCACGGCGACTTCAGTCAGCCCCAACCTAATTACATATCCCCCGAAGGTGAAAAACAGTTCCTGAAACCGGTAGTAGTGCTGACTAACAGGCGGACTTTCAGTGCTGCCAATGACTTTGTTTTGACTATGACCTCCCTGCCCGGTGTAAAGGTTATCGGCGATAAGACGGGGGGCGGCGGAGGTACTCCATACGATTATGAACTTTTAAACGGGTGGAGGTGCCGCTTTCCGCGGACCCAGACCCTGTCCCCGGATAAATTTAATGTGGAGAAAGGTATACCTCCTTTCATTCATGTTAATATGAATGTACAGGACGAAATCAGGGGTATGGACACAATTATTGAAAGGGCAATAAATTATTTAAAGAGATCATTCTCAGAGTCCGTTTAATCCGGAATATTCAAAATAAATCTGGACAAGACATCCGGCAAATGCAAAATACGGAAAAGCAAATCATAATTACATCCGATGGCTCCCCGACTATTTACATACCGGAACTGAATGAACATTACCACTCGGTTCACGGAGCAATACAGGAATCAGCATTCGTATACTTAAAAAATGCACTCAGTATTACAAAAAAAAAGAGAATCAGGTTATTTGAAGCAGGTTTTGGCACCGGATTAAATGCTTACCTCTCTTGCCTTGAATCTGCAAGAAAAAAAATAAATATTTGCTATCACTCAATTGAATTGTACCCGCTTGAAAAGTTGGAGTGGATCAGGTTTGCCGGTCATATCAAGGGTAAGCAGGGTGACATAAAGCTATTTAAAGATATTCATGCATGTGAATGGGACAAAGAGGTTCAAATAACCGAATCGTTCATTCTTAAAAAGATAAAGGGTGATTTAAAAGAATATGATTTCCATGAACGCTATGATGTAATATACTTTGATGCGTTTGGTCCTGAAGTTCAACAGGAAATGTGGACTGAAGAGATTTTCAGAAAAATATACGGCATTATGAATAAGGGTGCAGTATTTTCAACATATTCAGCCAAAGGCCAGGTCAGAAGGAATTTAATATCAGCAGGCCTGCAGGTTAAAAGAATTTCCGGTCCCCCGGGAAAAAAAGAAATTTTAGTCGCATCAAAAATTGACTGAACCTGAATATTTTTAATTCTTTAGCACCCGGAAATATTCGAAATTCATTTTATAGAATAAAATAAATAACTTAAAATATTGTTTATTAACTTAGCTTTCTCAATATTTTAATTTACTTTCGCCAGTTAAATGTCACTAATTAATACATAGCACATTATCTCACCCTGCATAGAGTTTGTATCAGGCAGCAGAATAATTTTTCCTAATAAATAAATTAATATACTCTATTAAAAACGCAATTTATATCAGCATGAGAACTAGAATCCTTATTTCCCTATTATTTGTAACAGCCGCAGTATTTTTGTCATGCGGACAAAACGACAAGATTAGTACAAACCTGGATACTGATCTGGACACCGTAAGCTATGCCCTCGGGCTCACCTTTGGATCAAGCCTCCAGCAAGGCGGACTTGAAGATATAAACATAGAAGCTATGGCCATGGCCATACAACACCTTTTTGACGGCGAAGCTACTGAGATTGAGCCTCAAATGGCGAATTTAATCATAAACGATTATTTTTCCCGAATCCACTTTGGCGACAACCTCGAAGAGGGAGAAGACTTTCTTGCCGAAAACAAGTTGAGGGATGAAGTCACAACAACCGAATCCGGAATTCAGTACGAAGTGATCCAAATGGGTGACGGCCCGAAACCATCATCTGATGATGAAGTTCTGGTACACTACGAAGGAACATTAATTGATGGTACTGTATTTGACAGCTCATATGAAAGAGGCGAACCTGCCCAGTTTGTTCTTAGTCAGGTAATTCCAGGGTGGACAGAGGTAATGCAACTAATGCCGGTGGGATCAAAATGGAAAGTATATATCCCCCAGGAGCTGGCATATGGAGCTAATCCAAGGCAGGGCGGAGCTATTGAACCATTTATGATGCTTATCTTTGAAATTGAATTGTTGGATATCGTTTCCGGGTAATAATGAGTATAGTATTAACAGGAAAACTATTAGAAACACTGCCCCAGCAGAGCGGTACAGGCAAAAACGGACCCTGGCTGAAACAGGATTTTATAATCGAAACGGCCGGAGAGTTCCCAAGAAAAATTTGTATCAGTGCCTGGGGAGACAAAGCAAATGGAATTGCTGATTTTCAGAAAGGGGAGATGATTAAGGTCAGCGTTAATATTGAATCCAGGGAATTTAATGAAAGATGGTATACTGATGTTAAGGCCTGGAGAATTGAAAAAAATGTACCGGAGCAGAATATAGGCGATATTCCTCCACCTGTAACTCCTGAAGATATACCCCCCCCTGATGATGACGAACTATTGCCTTTTTAATTATACTGGCACCCCTGTTTTCATATTTCGGCGTTTACCAAATATAAATTCATCAGGGCAGGAAATAAAAAAAGTGATCCGGTTTACGGATCACTTTTTTTGCAGGATCAAATCCTCAGCTTATTTTCCTGCAAGTATATTCCGCGATCCGAAGAAAAAATCATTTAACGTTGATGAATTAGTTTTATCAAACTCCACCATATAATTGCCATCACGGTAGACAAAAAATTTATCCTGCATATGGCTCGGACAATTATACCGGAATACTTTCAGATCATTCCTGTAAGACAGTAACTCCATAAAAGCATAGCGCCCGGTTTCCTGGTTATTCAAAAAAACAGGCATTCTTTCATAAATCCGGCCGTCTTTCCTGAAAGCTTTGACATCTTTTGCATTATACTTAACCCGGCCTGTATCATCAATACCAATCAGACTTGTGGTTAATCCGTAACGAACCTTTTCATAATATTTTACATTGTCTTCAGTTATAATGTAGTCCTGTACTCCTGCCCTGACAACTGTTGTCAAGGATAAAAATGCGATTGCCAGTAATAAATTAAATTTTTTCATTTTTTGGTTCCTCCATATTTAGGTTATGATTTCTGAATATGGTCTTACCAAACTCGTGCCAACCTTAGTTAAGCTCTGTGCCACTGCACTTTAGGCTATTTAAAAATTAAGAATACCATTTACAATCAGTCTTGATTTATATGTTTAATGCACGAATATGAACAATGCTGTCCATTACTGAACAAATGGTATTAAAGTACTGATTAGAATTTTTAATAACAGCCAGGCACATGCAGAAAAAACCTTTGCACATGGGGAAACAGATTATAACCTGTGGAAAACAGATGGAATGGCCTACTTAACGGCAGCTAAGTCTATCAGAAAAGCAAATTCCATTGCAATTTCACGGTAACGCTTGTAACGGCCGGCTGCCCCGCCATGGCCAGCATCCATATTTGTTTTAAGCAACAATACATTTTGGTCGGTTTTATAGTCCCGGAGCCTGGCAGCCCATTTTGCAGGCTCCCAATACTGCACCTGGGAGTCATGCAGTCCTGTTGTTATAAGTATAGCAGGGTAATCCTGACGTTTTACCTGATCATACGGGGAATATGACAGCATATATTCATAATAGACAGTATCATTGGGATTACCCCATTCATCATATTCGCCTGTTGTAAGAGGGATACTGTCGTCAAGCATAGTAGTAACAACATCAACAAAAGGAACAGCTGCAACTACACCACGGTAAAGCTCCGGATTCATATTTATGGCAGCGCCAATAAGAAGTCCACCGGCACTTCCGCCCTGGGCAAAAAGTTTTCGCGGACTGGTATAGTTTTGATCAATTAGAAAACGGGCACAAGCATTAAAATCTGTGAATGTGTTCATCTTATTTAATAGCTTCCCATCCTCATACCAGTTACGCCCCATTTCCTGTCCGCCCCTTACATGGGCTATGGCATATATAAAGCCCCTGTCCAGAAGACTCAGTCTGACAGAACTGAACCGGGGATCCATACTGTAGCCGTAGGATCCGTAGCCATATAAAAGCAATGGGTTGGATCCATCTTTTTTGATTCCTTTCCTGTGAACCAGGGAAACGGGCACCTTTGTTCCGTCCGGGGCAGTTGCATACACTCTTCTTGCCTGGTAATTATCCGGTTTAAAATCGCCCAGCACCTCATCCTGTTTGAGTAACGTCATTTCCCTGGACTTCATGTTATAATCGAAAACAGAATTAGGGACTGTAAGAGAGGTGTAAGACAACCTGAAAATATCACTGTCAAAGTCCGCATTAACAGAAATACCAGCTGTATAAACTTCTTCGGGGAAGTCAAGATAATGCCCGGTTTTATTGTCCCATTCGTATACATACAGCTGGCGAAGACCATTTTTTCTTTCAGAAATAACCAGGTGATCATTAAAAATCTCAATATCACTTAGTAAAACATCATCCCTGTGAGGTATAAGCTCAACCCAGTTATCTTTTGAAGTGAGGCTTGTTGAAGTCTCCATAAGCCTGAAATTGGTGGCTTCCCAGTTAGTAAGAACATAAAACTTTTCTCCGTGATGATCTACACGGTACTTCATGTCCTTTTCACGAGGATAAAACAAATTAAAAATACCTGCCGGATCACCAGTCCGCGCAAAACGGTATTCATCAGATAAAGTGCTGGATGAAATGATCATAATGTATTCCCTGGATTTGGTTGTAAACACTCCCACCCTGAATGTCTCGTCTTCTTCATAATAAACAAGGTCACGGTCATCAGGCTCATTACCAAGCAAATGGCGGTACACTTTTTCTGATCTTAAAGTAATATCATTTTGAGTGGTATAATATATTGTCCGGCTGTCACCGGCCCATGCTACATAACCATCGGTTTCCGTAATATTATCTGGTAAAAACTCTCCGGTTTCCAGGTCCTTGAATGCAAGGGAATATTTTCTACGTCCCACAGAATCAACCCCAAAAGCAAGAAGCTTGTTATCCGGGCTCACATTAAGACCTGAAACATGATAGAAGCTGTATCCTTCAGCCATCTCATTAACATTCAGCAATATTTCCTCTTCACCATCGGGATTTCCCTTTTTCCTGCAATAAATAGGAAATTCACCACCTTCTTCATACCGGGTATAATAATAATAGCCATTATCCAAATAAGGAACCGACTCATCTGTTTGCTTAATTCTGCCAATAATCTCGTCATACAGTTTCTCCTGGAGAGGTTCAGTATGCTCAAGCATAGCTTTGGTATACTCATTTTCTGCCTCCAGGTACCTGATCACTTCAGGGTCTTCCCGCTCACGCAGCCAGTAATAATTATCAACCCTGGTATCGCCGTGTACGGTTATTTCGTGGGGTATCTTCCTGGCCCGGGGAGGCTCGATTTTTGCTTGTCCGGATAAGGGAGAAAAAGATAATAATGAAATGTATAACATAATTATAATTAATTCTGATAATGACTTTATCATTACTGTCAAGAATTTGAATTTTAAACAGTTTGCCAAACATACCCGAATTAGGCATCGGGTATATGTAAAAATCAGATTTAAAATTTTGGCCTGAGTATAAAATGGACCTGACTTCTCTTACCTTCTTGGTATGAGATCGGCATACTGATCCGTGTTGCCGTTTTCAAGACATGTTTCAATTATTTGTCTGCCGAGATCCGATAATTCAGGAACAAGATATTGTGAAAGCTGTTCTTTAAAAAAAGCGTTCAAAATCTCCGATCCTTTGTCATATCCGTCGAAACCCACTAATTCCTGCCTGTATACTTTAAGAAATCTTGAAGGTATTTTCGCCCCCTCTATGGTAAGGTAATTAAGCTCATAACCCAGCAGGGTGCATCGTGCAGGCTGGTATTGATCCGAACGGAATTTTGCATTGCCACGGCGGGTCAGATATTCACGCATCAGTAGTTGAGGCTTAAACCCGACTTTCCATACGCCAATATGCTGATTGGGTGTAAGAACATATTGGGTAACTGAATTATCCACGATCTGTTCAAGGAGAAGATTTGCATGCCTCACCTTCTTGCCCGTGGCAAAAGGCCAGTATGACCCTACGCCCTCGCTGCCCATCTTGTCAGACTCGGTTATACTTGGATTTGCATGCCCTCTGGGAGACACCAGCCTCCAGAGCCAGGCCAGGGCAGGAGGAAGAATGTGGAACAAGCCAATTATGCCGTAACTTGGCTGTTCAGCTGAACAGGGGGGGGTCCGGACCCCAAAGCTTCTTACATCTACCGAAACAGGCTTGCTCACAACTCCGGGGAAAAGATTCCTGGGCACTACTACACGGGGGTTTGGGCACGGCTTACCCGGCTCATCTTCAGTATGGTTCCAGATCAGGGCTGTCCCTCCGGGGTTGGAATTAATATTCAAAAACAATAAAGGCTCTGTGGCATTTATTGTGAGTTTTTCGATTTGTGGTTCACAACCATAACTGGTGATATTATCAGTGCGGATAAACCAGCCGTTTTCAGCATCCATTATACGCAATCTCATTCCTCCTGTCTCGAAAGATGGATGAACAATGCCCATATCATCGCAAACGGGGTTAATCTTGCAAAACTGGGGAATAGTGGTGCTCCGTTTCTCGCCGGACGTAATATGTTCACCAATCAAAACAGAGCCTTCAGGCTCCCTAACTATCATCTGAAGCATTTCGCTTTTTCCGCCCCCACTCGCACCCTCATGCATAAAAGTGGTCACGTTATCGTAGGGACTGATGGACTGAACGGCTGAACAATGGGGAGCAGACCAGCCTTCTTCTTCTCCAATTGAAAGGAGAACTCCGTAAATACCTTTTTTTGCACTGGGACCGGGATAAAGGTTATAGGAAAAGATCTCATATACCTCATCCGTCCTGTTATGAACAACTACCTGTTTCCCGTCAAAATGTGTATGTCTGAATGTGGGTGCAACATAAACAACAGACTTTATATCTATCTTCTCGTTAATCTCATCAGTGTTTACTATCTTTTGCAACAGCGACAATCCCATGCAAAAAAACGCAGCATTAGCAGGGGCTATGGCTATTCCGTAGTAAGCAAATTCAGGGGGGCCTATCTGGAAAATGAAATAACCCAGCTCCTGTTCTTCCAGCCACTTGAGGGAATCAGCTCTCAGGAAGTCAAATTCCTTTTTGAACCTGTCTCTGTACCTTGGTTTATCACTGGGTTTATTATCGGCAACTATCAGTGTGTCAGGATCCCTCCTGCGCATATAGGTTTCGGTATAATTAACAGATATCCCATTTGTAACCCGGTGAACAACAGCTTCGGTTACCTCCCCTTTTCCTTCAACATTGTACTTTACGTCAAAGGAATTGTTATTTTTTCCGCCAAGGGCAGCTTCAGCAAGTTCAAGGGTTGTATTAAAGCATTGACAAGCTTTGCAATTATTTAACAAGGCCCTTGTGTCCGCCGGAATATTGATTTTATCTAAAGGCATTTCTTAAAAAGTTATTTTATTAGAAATATTGAAAATAGTCTAAAAACATTTAAGTGTTCTATGAGTGGCACTATCACCACAAAAAATTAAACCGGGTAAAATTATAAATAAAATGTGTCAAACTGAAAGAAGAGGATATAAAATCCGATAATTCTTTAAAACAAGACCACCTATAATTTATCTGAGTCTTTCATGCTCAGCTGTATTCGCTTTCGGGCAACATCCACTTCAATTACCCTAACCCTGACGGTGCTGTTGAGGCTCACCACATCATTGGGATTGGTTACAAACCTGTCGGCCAGCTGAGAAATATGAACCAGTCCGTCCTGTTTAACTCCAATATCTACAAATGCCCCGAATCTTGTAATGTTGGTAACTATACCGGGCAATATCATACCCGGTTTAAGATCTTCAATTTTGAACACATCACTGGAAAACTCAAAAACTTCAATTTTGCTACGGGGATCACGGCCCGGCTTAGCCAATTCCTCCATAATATCATTGAGTGTAGGCAGTCCGGTACTTTCTGTGGTATATTTTTTTATGTCGATCTTTGTTCTCAGGCCCTCATTTTTTATCAGGTCATCAACGGAAGAACTCATATCTGCAGCCATCTGCTCCACAATCTTATATGATTCGGGATGCACAGCAGAATTATCCAGTGGATTTGAAGCTCCCTGTATACGAAGAAAACCAGCTGATTGTTCAAACGCCTTGCCGCCAAGTCTGGAGACCTTTTTTAACTCGGCCCTGGATCGAAAAGGGCCGTTTTGCTTTCTGTAATCAACAATATTTTGTGCCAGCTGCGGACCCAGTCCGGAGACATAATTAAGCAGGTGCTTACTGGCAGTATTAAGATTAACTCCCACCAGGTTTACGCAGCTTTCAACAACCTGATCCAGGCCCTCCTTTAGTCTGCCCTGATCCACATCATGCTGGTACTGTCCTACTCCGATTGATTTAGGGTCTATCTTGACAAGCTCGGCAAGCGGGTCTGCCAGCCGCCTTCCTATTGATACTGCTCCTCTAACGGTAACATCATAATCAGGGAATTCCTCCCTTGCAGTTTTCGAAGCAGAATAAACAGATGCCCCGTTTTCATTTACCATAAAAACCTGAATATCACGATCGAATTTAACCTTTTTGACAAAATATTCAGTTTCCCTGCTGGCAGTACCATTGCCAATTGATATAGCTTCTATTTTATACTGACTAACCAGTGATGCAATTTTTTTCGCAGCCTTTCCATAATCATTCTGAGGAGGATGAGGAAAGATGGTCTCATTATGAAGCAGGTTCCCCTCGGCATCCAGGCAAACAACCTTGCAACCCGTTCTGTAACCAGGATCAATGGCCAGTATACGTTTTTGTCCGAGTGGCGGTGCCAGGAGCAATTGCTTGAGGTTATCAGCAAAGACAGATATGGCCTCACCATCAGCTTTCTCCTTTGAAGCAGCCCTGAACTCGGTTTCCAAAGACGGCCCCAGAAGTCGTTTATAGCAGTCCGCAACAGCAATATCCATATGATGGGACGATTCACCAGTTCCTTTAACGAATAATCGTTTTAGAATATCGAGTGCTTTCTCTTCTGAAGGTTCTATTGAAACCCTGAGAATGCCTTCATCCTCCCCTCTCCTAATGGCAAGAAGCCTGTGGGAAGGGCAACGATTAAGCTTTTCCGAAAATTCAAAATAATCCTTGTATTTTTCTCCCTCATCCTCTTTTTTCTTAACCAGTCGTGAAAAAATATAAGCTTCCCGGTCAAAAAGATTCCTAGTGCGGTCCCTGGCCAGCTTATCTTCACTGATCCATTCAGCAACAATATCCCTTGCTCCTTGCAGCGCAGCATCTACATCAGGAATTTCGTCATTAATATAATTGTGAGCAACAATTCCGGGATTTTCTTCCTTTTGCTGCATAATGATTTCAGCAAGAGGTTCCAGCCCTTTTTCCCTGGCAACCGATGCCCTGGTTCTTCTTTTTGGTCTGAAAGGAAGATAGATATCCTCCAGTTCTGAAATACTCTGGGATGAATCAAGTAGCTGCCTTAATTCTGGTGTGAGCTTATCCTGTTCTTCAACAGATCTTTTTATAGCTTCCCGTCTCTTGTCAAGTTCGTCAAGGCGGACAGCATGCTGTTTTATATCACCAATTTGAACTTCATCAAGGCTTCCGGTCAGCTCCTTACGATAACGGCTGATAAAAGGTATGGTTGCCCCTTCATTTAATAATTTGAGAGTATTCTCAACCTGGCGTAACTGCAGGTTAAGAAGTCCTGAAATGATATTACTGTGTTGCCGGTCCATGAGAAAAATTTACGTTATCAGGATTCAAAGTTAAATCATTTTTTCCAGGAACCTTAACCACCTCATACCGGTATAACATACAACACAAGAAATCAAACAACCGGGAATGGATATTCCCGGTTATCAGAGGGAGAAATAAAAATAAAATTTATAAATATGCTTAATAGCGTCTTCTGCTATCCTGGTCCCGTCCACCCGTTTTCTTGCGATCTTCCATAGGGCGGGCTTCGTTAACCACGATATTTCTTTCACCAAATTCACTGTCATGTAAATTTTCAATGGCCGCTTTTGCTTCCCCGTCATCTTCCATTTCAACAAAGCCAAATCCTTTTGACCGGCCGCTCATTTTATCCTTAATTATTTGCGCAGATTTAACACTTCCAAAATCTGAAAAAAGCTGGTTCAATTCCTCTTCAGTTGTCCTGTAATTGAGGTTACCTACATAAATCTTCATACTTACAAAAATTTGTTTTTTAATAAAATAAAAAAAATACCATAATCTTCAAGCCGGATTCCAGGAAAAAATTTTTTCCTCCAAATCAAAGAAACTAACCCGGCGCGGATTTAATCTGTAAAAGATCAAAGTTCAGACTTATTATAATAAAATAAGACACTACCGGATAAGTAAAGCAAAAGTACTTCTTTATTTCCAATAATGATTTATTATTCAGTTTTTTTCGGTAATATTTCCAACAAAAGATCTTTTTTTTAAAATTCAGGGTAAGTGACGCGAAATAAGCAACGGGTCAGAGGATGAAATTCAAGAGCAAAGTCAGCATAGAGATGCGAAGTTTGCCGGCCTGAATTTTAATTATCTGTTTTCAAAACTGAAAGATTTCATGTAAATTTGATTTAGTATTCTATGATTACCATTCGCTAATAAAAATATTATGATGCGCACCATTACAAAATTTATTCTCATCGCCCTCTCTGTTATGGGTATAGCCTGGTTGATAACAGGGGTTGAAGTGGTCTCATTCACCTCGGCCCTGTGGGTCACCCTGGTTCTGTCGATACTCAACCTTATTGTTAAGCCCCTCCTTATTATTCTTACAATACCTGTTACTATATTTACCTTCGGATTGTTTCTTTTTGTGATCAATGGGTTGATGATTTGGATAGCAAGTGGCTGGATACGCGGCTTTTTCGTTGAAACATTCTGGAAAGCCATAGTTTTCAGCATACTGCTTTCAATCGCCACATACCTTATTGAAAGATTGCTGGGTCCCCCACGGAGCAGAGATTATCACAGTGAGATCCGTCATTATTAGGGACTGTTGATTTCTCCCCTTTTAAAATACAGTGTTTAAGTTAGCAGGAAATCCGGCACGGCTCTTACATTTTGGGTGTTAAGCAAAAAACATTCAGGATGTTTGTTTGCTTCTGTATATTTCCTTTAACCTGTTAAACAATTTTATTTCCTCACCTGTCAGTTCTTTTGGCAAAACAACCTTCAGTTTTACGTACATATCACCAAATGTATCCTGTTTGCCACGAACGGGCATCCCCTTTCCCCTGAGCCTTAGTCTGCTCCCGGGTTGTGTACCGCCGGGAATATTAAGGTTAACCCTTCCTGCAAGTGTGTCAATTTTAATTTTCTCCCCCAGCAGCGCCGTATAGAGATCAACGGAAACCTCCCTGATAAGATTATGTCCGTCAAGCTCATATTCAGAATCAGGTTTTATCCGGACTTTAACATAGATATCACCTCTTTCACCTCCCGTGGAAGCTTTCCCTCCTTTACCCCTTATCCTCAACTCCTTGCCTTCAAAGGTGCCTGGGTCTATTTTAACTTTTATCTTTTCCCCATCCAAATTAAATGTCCTGGAAGTGCCGTGGTAGGCTTCATGTATCGACAATTCAATTTCCGTGCTCAGATCCTGCCCTTTAACCTTCCTTTGTGTCTGGCGGCTATTGCCTGTATATCCGCCCGTGCCACCAAAAAAAGTTTTAAAAAAATCAGAAAAATCACCACCTCCAAAAAAGACATCATCCATGTCTTCAAACCCCGTTTCAAACCTGTATGAACGTCCCCTGCCTCCGGCTCCTCCAAAACCTGACTGGTCAAATCCGCCGGTGTCGGCAGTGTGTTTGTCATAATCATACTTATCCCAGTCAGAACCAAGCTGATCGTATTTCTTTCTTTTCCCTGGATCCCTGAGCACTTCATAGGCCTCACTCACCTGCTTGAACTTATCTTCAGCATTTTTGTTATCAGGATTCTTATCCGGATGGTATTTGACAGCCATTTTACGATAAGCCTTTTTTATTTCATCCTGTGTGGCATTTCTTGAAACTCCCAGTATTTTATAATAATCCTTATATTGCATCTCTTAATATTTTATTACCATTATCCAGACCATAAAATAGATTTAACCACAATTGATCTTAACAGGTATTCATCTTTGGGGGTTTACCTTTACCCTGTTAATTATTATAAACAAAATCAGGACCAATCCGCATAACTATACCAAAACAGTCAAAATGACTTCAAAACTAACTGCATGAAAGACAAATTGACGCCCGGTTTTCATAAATTCACCATTTTTAACATCCACTTCACAATGTCTTTAAGTTAGATCATTTAAAATATTAAAGGTATGATCATAATTATATCGCCGGCAAAAAAACTGGATGTCAATAATGAATCCAAAACAGAAAAACACACCACACCTCAATTCCTGGATAAATCGGGAGAACTTGCAGAGGACCTGCGCCGGTTTTCCCCTAAAGACCTGGCTGTCCTGATGAATGTAAGTAATGATATAGCCAGCCTGACTTTCGAACGATATTCCAGGTGGAGGCCCCCTTTTAATAATGATAATGCAAAACAGGCCCTCCTTGCATTTAAAGGGGATGTCTACCGGAGCATGGATCCTGAAAGTTTTTCTTCAGAAGATATGGATTTTGCACAAAATCACCTCCGCATTATTTAAGGCTTGTACGGAATTCTCCGTCCGCTCGATTTAATACAACCCTACAGACTGGAAATGGGAATAAAGTTTAAAACTTCTGCGGGAAAAAACCTGTATGAATTCTGGTCAGACATCATTACAACAGCTCTCAACAAAGAGCTGAAAAAGCAAAAATCCGGAACCATCATAAACCTCGCCAGCAAGGAATACTTTAAGGCTATCCTGTCCGCAAGGATCAAGGGGGAGATAGTGACACCAGTATTTAAGGAATACCGCAATGATAGTTATAAAGTAGTGGGTATTCTTGCCAAAAGGGCAAGGGGCATGATGTGCCGGTTCATTATTCAGAACAGGCCGGAGAAGGTACGGGATATTAAATTGTTCAATGAAGGGGGGTACAGTTTCGATGACAACCGGAGCACAGAAACGGAATGGGTTTTCACCAGGTAGCAGGTCTTAATCAAGCTGTAATACCAAACCCTTTAGATATTCTCCCTCGGGATGATATATGCTGACAGGATGATCGGGAGGCTGGGAAAGATGGTGAAGTATACGGATCTCACGTCCGGATTGAATGGCAGCTGAATAAACAGCCTGCCTGAAACTTTCCCTGCTAACAACCTGTGAGCATGAAAATGTAAAAAGCAGTCCGCCGACCTCCACAAACTCCATAGCCTTGGCATTTAGGCGCTTGTAAGCCTGAAGCGCATTGTTTTTTGACCTGATGCTTTTGGCATATGCAGGGGGGTCAAGTATTATTATATCATGTTTTTGATTACTTGCTCGGAAGTAATCAAAAACCTCACTGCAAAAGGATCTGTTTCGGCTATCCCCGGGAAAATTGAGAGCAATATTTTCACCGGCAAGCTCAATGGCCTTTTTTGAACTGTCAACTGTTTGCACCTGGCCGGCACCCCCGCTTAACGCGTATACAGAGAAACCCCCGGTATATCCGAACATATTCAACACCTTTTTACCTGATGCATAATGTTCTAAAAGTTTTCGGTTATCACGCTGATCTATGAAGAATCCCGTTTTTTGTCCCTCAACCCAGTTCACCATGAATTTTTTACCATTTTCAAGAACAATAGTTTCGTCCTTATCACCTTCCAGGTGATCGGATACCCTTTTCACTCCGGATTTGGATTTAAGAGCGGGTGAACTTTTGTCATAAATACTCACAGGATTATCGGGAAGAACATCTCTTATAACTCCTGCCAGCTGATCTATGATCCTGCACATTCCAACCGAATGCGCCTGGATAACCACAGAACCATTATAAAAATCAACAATCAGACCGGGAAATCCATCACCTTCCGCATTAATAATTCGAAAAACATTCGTGTTTCCTTTCCCGTGCAGGCCTGCCATAGTCCTAAAATACAGAGCCTTTTCAAACTTTCTTTTCCAGAAACCGTCCACTGGTTCCGTATAGCTAAAATGGATCATTCTTACAGCTATAGTACCGGTTTGATAATGCCCAATACCAAGGCAGCTGTTATTGCGGGAATAAACTGCCACACATTCACCCTCTTCGGGAGTTTCTGTCATACTGCCAATTGCGCCGGAGAATATCCATGGGTGCCCGCGCTTCAGGGACTGCTCCTTGCCGGGACTTAAAATTATCTTTTTCAAAATTTATCAGTTAAATTACTTGTAATCATAAAACGTTACTAACGGCCACCGGTTTTTAGCTAACCTTATAATCCGGCACCTATTCAATAAGAAAAGTTGCAAAATTAATTCTTTTCCAGGACAATAACTGTGGCAACAGTATCCGGAGCATTTGCGGGAAGCTGTAAACTAACACCCGCTCCGTTATCCTCAAATGTAAGGGAAGAACGGCCGGGATCAGACAGTACCCAGGCCCGGTCTATTCCATTTATATCCTGAAGTGATAATTTCCCGTCTGCCGGCCAGTCAAATACATGAGCAAAAATACGGTTGTCCCTGACCGTATACCTTCCCCAATCCGGGCGGTCAACCGGACTGGGATCCACGCCATAAACAGATTCTCCGTTTACATTCAACCACTCACCCATAGTTTTCAGGCGTTCAACACTGGGTTCCGGAATAATGCCCTCCGCGGTAGGTCCTACATTAAGAAGCAGATTGCCGCCTTTAGAGGCAATGTCAATAAGATTACGTATAAGGGTAGTTGATGATTTCCAATTATGATCAAAATGCTTGTATCCCCATGTATCATTCATAGTCAGGCACGATTCCCATTTTAACCCGGGCATTCCCGTAGCCGGTATCTGTTTTTCCGGTGTGCCGAAATCCCCGGCGAAATCACCTTCTGCATCCATTCCCTCCATGCCCTGACGGCCTTTGTCAACGCGGTTATTAATAATTAAATCAGGTTTAATGTTTCTAAGGTAATTGTATATATCCCTTCCCATCTCAGAGGTATAATCAGGTATCCATTCACCATCAAACCATAGCACACCAATATCTCCATACCCAGTAAGCAACTCTTTTAACTGGGGTTTCATGAATTCATCAACATAACGCGGGAAATTGGGATTTACATTTTCGCTGTCACGCCACTGATTATATTCCGGTTCAAAAATAGCCTGCGCATCAGGATGATGCCAGTCCATTATAGAATAATAGAACCCGAGCTTTATGCCTTCCTTTTCACAGGCATCGGCCAGTTCTTTAAGTATATCACGGCGGAAGGGAGTTGCTTCCATTATATTCCAGTCAGTATATTCTGTATCCCACAGGCAAAAACCATCATGATGCTTTGAAGTTATTATTATATAATTCATACCTGCCTGCTTTGCAATTGAAACCCATTCATCTGCATCAAACTTAACAGGGTTGAATTGCGGGGCAAATTCCTCGTATTCAGAAATGGGTATCCGGAGACTATTCATTATCCATTCCCCTATTCCCTCAATCTTTTCACCTTTATACTCACCGGCAGGAACAGCATAGAGTCCCCAATGTATAAACATGCCAAATTTGGCATCATCCCACCAGGCCATCCTGGCTTTCTTTTCCTCTTCAGATTCATTAAGATAATTAACCTGCGGCCGGGGATGGCTGCAGCCGGACATCAGCAGTAATGAAATAATTACCAGGGTAATAATGGTTTTGGGATTCATAATTTTATATTTTATTACTGGTTTATAATTGGTTTATCATTAATCACATACCGCAAATAATAAAAAACCTTATAAAACCGGCTAATTGCATTTAAAAATAAACTCGGAAAACTTATCTTCAATATATGAGTCGTTAACAAAATGGCAATGAATGATGAAATCAAACTTCAAATCAATCATGTGCAACAAGTTTCCTGTAAATCTCATGGCACACCCATGCATCAGTAGCAGCGTAAATCAGTTGCGAATCTGTAAGAACTTTCCTCTCCCAGTTGGATACCTGTTGTGATTTTGAAATCTGTATGCCAAGAACTATACCGGCGAGTTTTCTTAATCCACTATCTGAAATATGATATTTTTTTACCATCTCCTGTAATTCAATAAATCCCTCAGCCCTGAACTGGTTTAATTTCTGGAGTGATTTTATATCATCTCTGATAGCAGCTCCAACCTTTAAAATATTTTTGTTTGAAAGCAATGAGGCAAGGGGTGCGGTAAATCCTGTTTTATTGAGCCTGAAAATAAAAACCCTGTCACGGGCGGCAAGCTGCAAAAGCGCAACACCATTGACCACACCTTTTTTAAAAGCAGGTTTGGTTTCAGTATCAAAGCCAAGAAGATCATAAGATTCAAGCATCTTAACAGCCCGGGGAACGGTTTCCGGATCATCGACCACAACAATCTCTCCGGCGAAGGCAGATAAGGGAAGTGATTTTATTTCATCACTTGATATTGCTGGTGCATATGAGTTAATCATCCTCTTCATTCCATAGCTTTTGTCGTTGTGAAAAAATCCAGTCATCAGTATTCGTATTGTTAGCGGGATTATCTGTTTCTTTTTCTTCATCTTCAGGCAAAGCATCTCCGTGCATCAGGTTATGAAGGGCACGCAGACTGTTAAGCAGTTTTTGTCCCCAGCTCTGTTCAAAATGCTGTACGCACTCCCATAAAGCATCGTTCATCAGATCAACTGTCCCCACATGGTACCGCATCACAAAATCTTTAATATCCTGATATATATCTGCCATATTTTCAGCTATGCTTCCTCCAACCGCATCCTCTGTATCTTTTAATACCGGATCGATCGCCTCAGGATAATCATTAAACCTGCCAAGTTTTCCCAGCAAAGTATCATGAATTACCTGCCATTCCTCTTCACTAACAAATTGTTCAGCACCCTCCTCAAAAACAGCTTCTGTCCCGGGCAGGAGAGTGGCCTTGTAATACAACAAAGGCAGTATCTTACGGCTTTTATCAATAAAATCGGTTCTGGCAAAACCTCCTGCCTGTTCAAGAAAACTGCACAATTCATTAGCCACTGCTACAAATTCTATCACAACACGGGAGTACACCAGGTCTTCTTTGGTTCTTTCCATAATAATTAAAACAAATTAAAATCCGCAGGCAAAATTACTAAAACAAAACCACTATAAAAAAAAGTGTATGCCTTTGGTAATATTCTGGTTATACATTGAACCTGATTATATTACCGGTGCTTTTTATAATCTGTCCGTTATCAAGAAGCCAGCGAATTACCCTGAGTGTTTTATCAGGCGGGTATTCAAGCATATCAACCAGTTCATCTGCCATAACATTGCTGTGCCCGATTACTTTCTTTATATTATCAGTAATCAGTTTGAATTCATGCTGACTCATCTCCATGTGGTCAACATTGGCACAGACATCACAGTGACCACATCTTACCGCATTCTTCTCCCCAAAATATTCGAGCAGCAAAATACTCCGGCATCTGTTTTTTGAAGCTGCGTATGAGAGAACCGAATCCATCTTATTGACATAATGCTCCTTACGAGCACCATAGGCAGAAGATGAAATAAACAGGGAGCTTGCATCCAGTCTCTCGCTGTTCATAATAATAAGCGGTGATCTCCTTTGGGGCACATACTTAATTATCTTCATTTTATTTAACCTGACAAGATACTGATAAATAACTTCGCGGGTAGTTGAGGATTTCCTGGCCAGGAACATCTCATCTATAGCCTGAAACCCGCTAAAAATTCCGGAATATGAGCGTAAAAGAAGCTTAATAAAACCGTCAAAAGATGCATTTGCAACCTGGAACCTGTATAATTCATCCCGTCCTACAATAAAATGGATTTTCGAAGGATTGCTGATCTCATCGGTAAGCTCAAGGTAGTCTGCTGCTTCCAGGGCTTTAATTGAATAATAGCAAGTCATCACATTAAATTTGTACCTTGAAGCAAAATCCATAATATTAAAATCCAGCACTGCGCCTTTCCCTCCTCCAAAGGGAATCTGCAGATAACTTCCTAAAGCCTGATACACCTTCCTTATCATTGATATTTCAGGAAATCTCACTGTTCTCCTTCTATCGGAATTGACTTTGTCAGCTGAATTGAAAAGCAATATGGCAAATGAAGGTTTTCCGTCCCTGCCCGCCCTTCCAGCCTCCTGAAAATAACTTTCCAGGGTATCAGGTATATCAAAATGCAGAACAAATCGAACATCTGACTTATCAATACCCATGCCAAAGGCATTTGTTGCCACAATAACACGGGTTTTTCCTGTCATCCATTCATTCTGCTTCATTGTCCTGGTTTCCGTGCCCAATCCTGCATGGTAATAATCAGCCTTTACATTGTTATTGGAAAGAAACCTGGCTATTTCAGCAGTTTTCCTCCTGTTACGTGCATATACTATACCGCTGCCGGGAATTTTCTTTATGGTATTAATTAATTGTTTGTGTTTATCATCGGTAACACAGACCATATAACGCAGATTTTTTCGCTCGAAGCTTGCACGTATGGCATTGGGTGATGAAAAACGAAGCTTTACCTGGATATCATCAATCACATCACTGGTTGCAGTAGCGGTAAGTGCAAGAACAGGGATCCCGGGTAGAATATCCCTCAATTCGGATATTTTCAGGTAGGCGGGTCTGAAATCGTATCCCCATTGAGATATACAATGTGCTTCGTCCACTGCGAGAAGACTGACATTCATCTTTTTAGCTCTTTCTCTGAAAATTTCTGTTCCAAGTCTCTCGGGTGAAACGTAAAGAAATTTATACCCGCCATATATACAATTATCAAGTGAAACATCAATTTCCTGCCTGCTCATTCCTGAATAAATTGCCATAGCCTTAATCCCCCTTTTTAGCAGATTATCCACCTGGTCTCTCATTAATGCAATTAAGGGGGTTACAACAATACAGATTCCTTCAGTTGCAAGTGCGGGAACCTGAAAAGTAATGGATTTACCTCCGCCAGTTGGCATTAGTGCAAGAGTATCACGTCCGGAGACAATGGAATTAATAATCTCCTCCTGCATGGGTTTAAAAGTGGTAAAACCCCAGTAACGGTTCAGTATTTTGTTATAAAGGTTCAAGACATTTGGTAAATATTTTGTATGGCAGTGTTAACAAAAATCATTCAGCTACTTAACTGTAAAAGAAACGAAAAATTATTTGCATCTGCTAATTTTTCGTAACTTAGCGCAATTTAAATTTAACCAAATTTTATCAAAATGTCATTTATTTCAGATAAGATTAAAGGTGAAGGACTTACTTTTGATGATGTTCTTCTTGTACCCTCGTACTCTGAAGTGCTCCCCAAAAATGTTGATATATCTTCCCGTTTTTCAAGAAACATAGTATTAAACACACCTATTGTATCAGCAGCAATGGATACGGTTACCGAATCAGCAATGGCTATAGCAATTGCAAGACAGGGGGGTATTGGAGTCATTCACAAGAACATGAGCATCAAAGAACAGGCCAAACAGGTCAAGATAGTGAAACGAGCTGAAAGTGGAATGATCTACGATCCTATAACTATTGAAAAGGAAAATACTGTTGGTGATGCCATCAAGCTAATGAAAGAATACAGAATCGGAGGCATACCGGTTGTTGAAAATAACGGAACCCTTATAGGAATAGTAACAAACAGGGATTTGCGTTTTCAGAATAATATGAGCAAAAAGATAAGTGAAGTTATGACCAATAATGTCATAACCACCATCAAGACAAACCTGGAACAAGCCACAGTCCTTCTCCAGGAGCATAAAATTGAAAAATTACCGGTAATTGATAAAAATAAAAAGCTGATAGGACTGCTCACCTATAAAGATATAACAAAGGTTAAGGACAATCCCTATTCATGTAAGGATGATAAAGGCCGACTTAGAGTGGCAGCAGGAATAGGAGTTGCGAAAGACTCAATGAAGAGAATTGAAGCTTTGCTGGAGACAGGTGTAGATGCACTTGTTATAGATACTGCACATGGCCATACCAAAGGGGTATTCACTTTGTTAAAAGAAGCAAAGAAAATAAGTGATTCTGTTGATATTGTTGTTGGGAACATTGGTACTGCAGAAGCTGCAATAGCACTGGTTGAGGCCGGAGCCGACGGAGTAAAAGTCGGTATTGGCCCCGGGTCGATTTGTACAACACGTGTTATAGCAGGTGTGGGTATACCACAGTTAACCGCGATATACGAAGTAGCCACAGCTTTAAGAGAATCAGGTGTGCCCATAATAGCAGACGGGGGAATAAGATATTCAGGCGATATTGTAAAAGCTATTGCAGCAGGAGCTGATTCTATTATGGCCGGATCACTTCTTGCAGGGGTTGAGGAATCACCCGGGGAGACCATAATATACCAGGGACGCAAATTCAAATCTTACAGGGGAATGGGATCTATTGAAGCAATGCAGAAAGGATCAAAGGACAGATATTTCCAGGAAGTGGAGGATGATATAAGCAAGCTGGTACCTGAGGGAATATCTGGGCGCATACCTTTTAAAGGAAGCCTGTCAGAAGTAATATATCAGCTTATCGGCGGATTAAGGGCCGGAATGGGTTATTGTGGTGCACCTGATATCAGCAGGCTAAAAACAGCCAGGTTTGTCAGAATAACCAACTCAGGACTTAATGAAAGCCATCCCCACGGCGTTACCATTACCCGTGAATCTCCCAATTACAGCAGGTGATCATCACAACTGCATTATCAATTTTTACGAATAATTAACTACTCATAATAACAATACCCGGGAATTATTATCAGTTATTAAACATGAGGAAATAAGTACTCAGTTAACTACATTAATTTTGTCTGATGGATAGAACATTGATTACCAGAGTAAAGATTATAGCGGGGATGCTCTGTTTTTTCTTATTTGCTTTCTTTTCTTCCCCTGTTTCCTTTGCAGCCCGGGAAACAAAGAATAATGAGGTTATTATGGTAGTTCATGACAGGGAAATTACAAGATCCGAGTTTATCAGATACTGGAAGAAAAATGATTTATATGCAGAACCCAAGCCTGTTGACGATTATCTGGAGCTTTTCACAATTTTCCAACTGAAACTGGCACATGCAAGAGACGTGGGTATTCATCTCAACACCTCCTTTCAGGATAAGCTTGAAAGCTTCAGGAGGGAACTGGCACAACCATACCTGACAGATACGGAGAAACAAGATAAACTTGTTAAAGAGGCATATGAAAGGCTTTTATATGATGTAAATGCAAGCCATATCCTGGTAAAACTTTCGCCCGGATATAGTCCGGATGACACCCTTAAGGCCTGGAATAAAGCAATGCATATAAGGGATCGTATAATGATGGGCGAATCATTCGAAAAAGTCGCCACTGCCACCTCCGATGACCCGTCAGCAAAAATAAATTCCGGAAACCTTGGTTATTTCACGGTTTTTCATATGGTATATCCGTTTGAAAATTACATATACAGGGCCAAACCCGGAGACTTAAGCATGCCGGTCAGGACCCGCTTCGGCTACCATATAATCAGGGTAAATGACATTCTGGAATCAAGGGGAGATATCAAAACTGCTCATATTATGATTGGTTTCGACCAATACAATGAGCAGGATGCAAAAAAAAAATCGGCCGGGATATATGAAAAGATTATTGCCGGATCAAGTTTTGAACAGATGGCAAAAGAACATTCAACAGATATCAATACAGCTCCCCGGGGGGGAGAGCTTTCCTGGTTTGGTTCAGGGGAGATTACACCTGAGTTTGAAGCTGCAGCCTTTGCTCTTGAAAAGCCCGGTGATATTTCAGAGCCCGTAAGAACAAGATATGGCTGGCATATAATAAAGCTGATAGATAAAAGAGAGATACGCCGTTTCGAAGAGGTGAAAAATTTACTGGCCGAAAGGATAAGAGATTCAAGGGATGAAAGATCCATGAAACTAAGAGATGCCTTTGTGGAAAAACTTAAGGAAGAGTGGTCATTCTCCGAAAATCCCGGAGCACTTGATATTTTTTATAATATTATCGATCAAAGAATATTTGACGGAAACTGGCAGATTCCGTCAAACAGGCAGTTAAACCAGGTTTTGTTCAGCGTAAGAGGGGCCAGCGTCACCCAAATGGATTTCGCAAATTTTATTTCAGAAAATGCATACAGCCGAAAACCATGGCCGGTTAATGAGTATATCTATAACATGTACAATGAATATGTAAAAAAATGGCTGGTCAATTATGAGGATCACAACCTGGAAAATAAATATCCGGATTTCCGTTACAGGTTAAGAGAATATAAAGACGGCATGATGCTTTATGAAATCAACAAGCGCCAGGTGTGGTCAAAGGTTAATAAAGATAACAAAGGCCTTACTGAGTTCTATCAGAGAAACAAACATAATTACATGTGGGAGAAAAGAATATACGCAAGCATTTTCACCACAGAAGACAGGCGAACAGGAAGAAGGGCCTCGAGAAGGGCTGCAAGGAGCATGCGTTTTGACAGCCGGGATAATGACTGGATTATTGATCGCCTTAACAGAAGGTCGGAAGAGGATGTAATAACAGTGGAAAATGGTGTTTTTTCCAGGGGGGATAACCATTTGACTGACCGGTTTAAATGGATTGAATGTGCATCAGAGGTCATTCAGGAGAATAACAAATACCATGTTGTGCTCATCCATGAGGTTCTTGACCCCGAGCCAAAACCCCTGGATAGCGCCAGGGCACAGGTCGTTGCAGATTACCAGGAACACCTGGAAAATGAGTGGATAAAAGATCTGCGGGGTAAATACAATGTTGTGATAAATAAAGACGTTCTACACAAGATAGATTAGAGTCTGACGGATTTTAAATTAGCTTTAAAAACCCTGTTGCCGGGTTATGTTGTAATTGTTACAAACTATGAGGATATATATTATTATTGCATCAGTGTTACTTTTATCTTTGGAAGCCTGCACAAGTTTTAATAACAGGAATCAGGACCCCATTGCCAAGGTCAACAACAATTATCTTTTCAGGGAAGATATAGCCGGTATATTTCCTGCAGATGTCAGTTCTGCCGACAGTATTAAACTGGCCAGACAATATATTGACAAATGGATACGTAACCAGCTATTTCTCAGGCTGGCAGAAGCCAATCTGCCGGCAGATGAAATGAACCTGGATAAACAGATATCTGATTTCAGATCCTCGCTGTTAATATTTAAATACCAACAGTACCTTTTAAATCAAAAGCTTGATTCAATTATCACTTCAAAAGAGATTGAAGAATATTACCAGGAGAATGCAAATAATTTTATCCTTGACAAAACGGTAATCACGGGCATTTTCCTCAAGGTTCCGGTTAATGCCCCCAGTAAGAACCGGTTGCTCGAATGGTTCAGGAATGCAAATGATCTTTTACAGATTGAGAACTACAGCAGTCAGCATGCGGTTAATTATATCAGGTTTGACGAAACCTGGATATATCTTGATGATATCCTCAAGGAATTTCCTGCAGAATCGTCTATCGCCGTGGGTAATATATCCAATATTGATCATATTACTGCCGAAGATAACGATTACCATTACTTTCTGGGAATACTGGAGCACAAATCCCCAAGGAGCCAGATGCCCCTTTCCCTTGCCAGCATCAGGATCAGGGATATAATACTGAATAAAAGAAAAATAGAATTTTTAAACGACCTTGAAAGAAAAGTCCTTACCGAAGGTTTAAGTAAAAATGCATATCAATATTTTTAATACCCCTATTACTATGTTAAAAAAGAGCTTTTATATATTATCATATTCAATAGTTCTGGCTTTTTTCGCCGGACAATTTCCCGCCTCTGCCCAGGAAAGAATTGTAGACCGGGTTGTTGCGGTAGTTGGCAACAACATAGTCCTCCAGTCTGAAATTGAACAAGAGCTTCTTCAAATGCAGGCTCAGGGTTATGTTCCCTCGGATAACTCGAGATGTAATTTACTTGATAACCAGATTGCACAAAGGCTATTGCTGAACCAGGCAATAATTGATTCGATTGAAGTATCGGATGGTGAGGTTGAAATGGAATTAAACAGGAGGCTTCAGTTTTTTATTCAACAAATAGGATCTGAACAAAAGCTGGAGGACTATTACAGTAAAAGCATCCTGGAGATCAAGGAGGACTTCCGCGAAATTGTCAGGGATCAGCTTATCACAGGGTACATGCAGGACAACATCATCGGTACTGTCAGGGTTACGCCTTCAGAAGTAAGACGGTTCTTTAATAATATACCCGAGGATGACCTTCCAATGATCCCTTCAAAGGTGGAATTAAGAAGAATAACAATCTATCCCAAACACAGCGAAGCAGAGATCTTTCAGGTAAGACAAAGACTTAATGAAATAAGGCAAAGGATCATTGAAGGTGAAAGTTTCAGAACTATGGCGGTATTATATTCAGATGACCCGGGCTCAGCCCGCCGGGGTGGAGAGCTGGGATATATGTCACGCTCGGACCTGGTCCCTGAGTTTGCAAATGTTGCTTTCGCACTGAAAGAGGACAGGGTGTCACCGGTTTTTGAAACTGAGTTTGGCTTTCACATTGCACAGCTTATTGACCGCAGGGGAGAACAGGTCAATGTAAGGCACATTCTTATGCGCCCCAGTGCTACCGATCAGGCCAAATTAGATGCAAGAAATTTCCTTGACAGCCTCGCTGTGAGAATACGGACTGATACCCTAAATTTCAGCAGAGCCGCAATGATTTATACAGAAGATAAAGATACAAGATTGAGCGGAGGGCTGGTAATTAATCCTGCAACAGGTGGTTCAAGATTTGAGCTTGATCAGCTTAATCCGGTGCAATATGATGCGGTAAGGGATATGAAGGTGGGTGAAATAAGAGGTCCGCTCGAATCACGTGACAATAGGGGCAAAACCTTTTACAAACTGTTATATCTTAATTCCCAGACATCTCCTCACAAGGCAAATCTTAAGGATGATTATTCTGAAATCAGGGAGATGGCTTTGAATAATAAAAGGCAAAAAATCCTTGAAGAGTGGATTGAGGATAAAAGGAAACGAACTTATATCAGGATTGATCAGGCCTATAAAAACTGTGATGTTTCACTGGGAGTTACAGGGCAAAGATAGGGTATAACAAATCAAAGATGCAAATAAAGCCGGGAAACAGAAACCTGAATACCTCAGCTCAGCTCATGATTAAAATAATCACATTTGAAGCTGCACAGGTATGAACCTTCCATTAATATTCTGCATCATTGGCCTGATGCTAACTACCATCAGGCTCGGATCACAGGATAATAATCAAAAGCCTGCAATAATCAACATACTTAATGCTGAAAGTATGGAGGCGCCCTATGCGGGGATGGATGCCGACGGTATCCGGCTCATTGATAATGTGCGATTAAAACATGAAGATGTAATCATGCTTTGCGACAGCGCACACCGTTATGCAAACACCAATATAGTACATGCTTTTGGTAATGTGCACCTTAACCAGGGAGACACCCTCCATCTTTATGGTGATCATCTGATTTATTACGGAAATACCCGGTATGCTGAGGTTAGACACAATGTACGGCTGGAGGACAGGGAAACGTCCCTTACCACAGAGTACCTGAATTTTGATATTGAAAATAATTTTGGCTACTATCCCAAAAACGGAGTGGTTATCAATGGGGACAACAGGCTGGAAAGCAGGCAGGGCTACTATTATACTAAAGAGAAGCTGCTTTTTTTCAAAGATAGTGTGGTAATTACCAATCCTGATTATATTATGCTGTCAGACACCCTGAAATATAATACAGTGACAGAAGTGGCATATTTTCTGGGCCCCACGACAATTAAAGGAGATGAAATAAATATATACTGCGAAAACGGCTGGTTTAACACGCAGACAGATATATCGCAGTTTAATGAAAATGCAAGGGTTAAAAACAACAATCAGGTTCTTATAGCAGACAGCATATACTATGATAACGGGAAAGGAAGGGGTGAAGCATTTATTAATGTTGAGATCACAGATACCACGGAAAATATAATAATAAAAGGTAATTATGCCTGGTTTGTAAGGAATCCTGAGGAGATGCTTATTACTGACCGGGCACTGCTTATTCAGATGTCGGAAAACGACACTCTCTACATGCATGCTGACACTCTCCGTTCCTGGCTACAGGTAAGTACACCGGATATAACGATACCGGAAATTAATGATCAGGAACCGCCGGACAGCAATAACAAATATTTACATGCCGTCACCGATGCAAATCCCCTGAATAACCAGATTGATACCTTAACTGAGATTACTGGCAACCGGCTCTCCGAAAGCCGGCTGTCCGAATCACCTCCTGAAATCAAAAACATTCCGGAACAGGAAAAAGAGGATACTGTCAGAATCATGGTCGCATATTATGGGACAAGGTTCTTTAGCAATGACATGCAGGGTAAGTGCGACTCATTGTATTATAATATGAGAGATTCCATAGTCTATATGTTTGGGGAGCCGGTGGTGTGGTCGGAAACCAGTCAGTTAACTTCAGAATTCATGGAGATACATTCTAAAAATGGTGAGCCGGACCATATTATTATGAAAAATTCCGCACTTATTGTTTCAGAGGAAGAGCCGGGACTTTACAACCAGATCAAAGGAAATGATGTTGTGGGGTATTTTCGTGACAGCGAACTCTACAGGGTGAACGTATCCGGAAATGCGGAAACTCTTTATTATCCGGTAGAAAATGAAGAAATCATCGGGGTTAACAAGGCTGAAAGTTCTCGCTTAATAATTTTTCTTAAAGATAGTAAACCTGATAGAATAAGATTTCTCAATCATCCTGTGGCCACTCTTCACCCATTGTCCGATCTTTCTGAAGAAGAAAGACTTCTAAAAGGTTTTCATTGGCTGCACGATATAAGGCCCCGAAATCCCGAGGATGTTTTCAGGAAATAAATCAGTATTCATCTTCATTAAAAAAAAAGTCATCCTTACTGGGATAGTCAGGCCATATATCCTCAATACTTTCATAAATATCCCCTTCATCTTCAATCTCCTGAAGATTTTCTATAACTTCCAGGGGAGCTCCGGATCTCATGGCATAATCGATCAACTCATCTTTTGTTGCCGGCCAGGGAGCATCTTCCAGTTTTGAAGCCAATTCAAGCGTCCAGTACATAAACAACTATTTGAATTAATTATCTTTTTCCTAAAGTGGTGCAAATGTAAAAAAATTAATGAAGTTTCACAACTTCGGACTCCATGGAATTTCCACTATTTTAAAATCTTTTCCCAACTTCCGGGACAAGACGAAAAAAAAGTCAGACAAACGGTTAAGGTACTTTATAACCACACTGTCTGTAGAAACATCGCTTGAAAGCCTTAAAACATTGCGTTCTGCACGCCGGCAAACATTGCGTGCAATATGACAAAATGAGACAACAGGGTGACCACCAGGAAGTATGAAAGAAGACAGGGGCTCTGTCTCTTCCTCCATTTTATCAATTGCAAGTTCAAGTGAGTTAACATCTTCTTCACGTAATTCAGGAATACTTATATCGCAATCATCACAATCCACTGCCAGAATAGAGGCACAGGTCATAAGCCTGTCCTGCACACTGATCAGAAATTCAATAAGGTTTTCATCAATATCCTGATCACGTATCAGGCCTGTCCATGAAATAAGTTCGTCTACCGTACCGTATGCCTCAATGCGCATATCATACTTGGGAACCCTTTTGCCCCCGATCAAAGCAGTTGTTCCGGAATCCCCGGTTCTTGTGTAGATCTTCATCTTTATTTATATTCTTAAGGTAAAAAGGCAAAATTAATAGCATGAACGGCAGAACCGGCTATTTGTTCAGAGCCTGGTTACTATCAAAAACCTCTTCCGACATCTTAACCGGATCATCATTTAAGGTGTCAGATTCAATCTGTCCGTCGCGGAGCCGGATTATCCTGTGTGCATGTCTGGCAATATCCTCTTCATGGGTTACAAGTATGATGGTATTGCCTTTTTTATGAATATCATCAAAGAGATTCATAATATCTACAGAAGTTTTGGAATCAAGGTTTCCGGTAGGTTCATCTGCAAGTATTATCGAAGGATGGTTAACCAGAGCCCTTGCTACAGCAACCCGCTGCCTTTGTCCCCCGGAGAGTTCATTTGGTTTGTGATGGCTCCTGTCACTGAGTCCGACACTTTCCATCACTTCTTCTGCACGGATAATCCTGTCAGCCTTGGCTTTACCTGCATATACAAGTGGCAGCATTACATTCTCAAATGCCGTATAGCGGGGTAATAAATTGAAAGTTTGAAAGACAAAACCAATTTCCTTATTTCTTATCTCTGCCAGTTGATTGTCCTCAAGCTTGCTTACATCTGTATTGTTTAGAATATACTGTCCGCCGCTTGGTGTATCAAGGCAACCAATTATATTCATCAAAGTCGATTTACCAGATCCTGATGGTCCCATAATTGCAACGTATTCATTCTTTTTAATGTCAACAGAAACCGAATTCAATGCCCGGACAATGATGGTGCCGATATTGTAATTCTTGGTCAGTTTCCTGATGCTAATCATGTTTTCCATAAAAAAACTATTAAATGGTTTTTAAAATGATCCGGAAATGAAAACCCGAATTTATGCTTTAAATGCTTAAAACGAAAATCATTTAACAATATTTTTGATCTGCCTGTATAAAGCAGTTTTTGCCCTGACTAATTTCAGGAGAAACCCAGATTAAAATGTTGTTTAGCCATCCCCTTTCTGAAAAAAATCAAACCAAAATAAAACATATCAACTGAAAGTGAAACTTCCGGATCCTGGCAAATATCCATCCATGCGGCATTCATGCCATCCGACCAGTTGATGTCATCAACTATAAAAACAGTACCGGGATGGGCTTTTTTCCTGCATTGGTTAAATTGCCATAATAAAGCATCCTTTCTGTGGTCACCATCGAAATATACCAGGTCAATCTTTGTGAGGCGGTTTAACAACCGGGGAAGTTCATCCCTGAATGAACCCTCAATTAACACGACATTGCCGATCCCGGCTTTACTGAGTCCGTCTGAGGCAATTTTAATTTGCGAGGCACAGGCATCTATGCTGTATACCAGGCTCCCGGGCGCCCCGGCTGCAAGACAAAATGCACCAAAACCAAGGGAAGTGCCAATTTCAACAATCGTTTCCGGATTGGCATTCCTTGCAAGCCTGAACAAAAGTTTACCCATCCTGGGGCTACTGCCGGCACAGTTAAGAATATCCTTTACTTTTCTGTTACCCGAGGAAAAAACAACAGACCCTGCCCCCGGATCATTAACATTTATTCTCTGACTGTTATTTGCAAGCTTATTTCGGAAATTTTTTATCAGAAGGTACTCCGGATATTTTTTTTTGCTGTTCAGAACCCTCTGGTTAAGTTCATACACAAAGGGTGAATGAATACCATGCCCCTTTAAACCTTTACGCCGGATCCTATATAAGAAATATCTGATTAAAAGTTTAATTTTGCCCATTTATAAATATATTGACTGTGCGAATGTAAGCTTAACTTATCAAATTTTGAAGACAACCCGGACTTATTCCGGGAAAAACAGGCAGGTGATATATCAACCAATTCACAAAAATGCAGGCAGATATTCTTGACAGGGACATTAAATTTCTTCCCGGCATGGGACCAAAACGGTCGGAGCTGTTTAACAAAGAGCTTGACATCAAGACCTTTCGCGATCTGCTATACTATTTCCCATATAAACATGTTGACCGAACGAGGTTTTACAAGATCTCCCAGGTATCGGGTGATTTGCCCTATATTCAACTGGAAGGACTTATAAAAAGGGTTGAGCTAGCCGGATCGGGCAGGAATAAAAGACTGACCGCCATTATCTCAGACGGAACCGGAAACCTGGAGCTTGTTTGGTTCAGGGGACTGCGATGGATCAATGACTTGGTCAAACCGGGGAAAAATTTTATAGTGTACGGTAAACCGACAATTTTTAACAATAAAGTAAACCTGGTCCATCCCGAGATGGAAGATCCGGATAAACAGGAAAAAACTATAAATGCCGCACTCCAGTCTTTTTATAACACAAGTGAAAAACTTAAAAACAGTTTTATTACCTCCAGGGTCATAAGTAAATTACAAAACAAATTATTAAACCTGATCTATGGAAAAATTGAAGAGTCACTTCCCGGTGAACTTATTAACAGGCTTGGATTATTGAACATTAATGACGCATTGTTAAATATCCATTTCCCTCAGGGTACCGGGGAACTTAAAAAGGCAGAAGCCAGGTTAAAGTTTGAAGAGCTCTTCTATCTGCAACTTAAAATATTGAGGCAAAAAACCGGCAGGAACCACAAAATAAAGGGATTCGTATTTACCAGAGTTGGCGAATTACTTAACAGCTTCTACCACAACCACCTTCCTTTTGAGCTGACATCAGCCCAAAAAAGGGTTTTACGGGAAATAAGGAAGGATATGGGTTCCGGGAAACAGATGAACCGCTTGCTGCAGGGTGATGTTGGAAGCGGGAAAACGCTTGTTGCAGTTATGAGTATGCTCATAGCAGTTGATAACGGATACCAGGCTTGCCTCATGGCTCCAACGGAGATACTGGCCAGCCAGCATTACAGCACACTATCAAAGATACTGAAAGAATTGCCTGTCACAACAGGCTTACTCACCGGCTCCACAAGGAAAAAAGCGAGAAAAATTCTCCATGAGCAATTAAAATCAGGTGAGCTTGACATGCTTATAGGTACACATGCCCTGATTGAGGAAGTGGTGCAGTTTAAAAAGCTTGGACTGGTGGTGATCGACGAGCAGCACAGATTTGGAGTTGCCCAGAGGGCAAGGATGTGGAAAAAAAGCAATAATCCTCCGCATATGCTGGTTATGACAGCAACACCCATACCCAGAACACTGGCCATGACCGTTTACGGCGATCTTGAAATATCGGTGATCGATGAACTTCCTCCGGGCCGTAAATCCATATTAACTGCCCATTATTTTGACACCAAAAGAGAACGGCTTTTCGGCTTTATTAGAAAACAGATTGCCCTGGGGCGGCAAATATACATAGTTTATCCGCTTATTTCCGAATCGGAGAAAATGGACTATAAGGATCTTGAAGACGGATATGAAAGCATAAGCAGAGCCTTTCCCCCTCCCGACTATGTGGTGGCAATAGTTCACGGAAAGATGAAGCAGGATGTCAAGGAGATCGGGATGCAGCAATTTATATCGGGAACAGCACAGATACTTGTAGCTACAACTGTTATAGAGGTAGGTGTTGATGTTCCCAATGCAACTGTAATGGTTATAGAAAGCGCAGAGAGATTCGGCCTTTCACAGCTTCATCAGTTAAGAGGCAGGGTGGGCCGTGGTGCCGAACAATCTTATTGCATTCTTATGACTTCCCATAAAATTTCAAATGAAGCAAGGCAAAGAATAAAAACATTGACAGGCACTACTGACGGTTTTGAAATTGCTGAAGCGGATCTTAAACTCAGAGGCCCCGGAGATATGGAAGGCACAATGCAAAGCGGATTTCCATTTGAACTTAAAATCGCCAATCTTGCCAGGGATAATAAGATCCTGGAATATGCCAGACAACAGGCAATGTCAATTCTTGACCGGGACCCGCTTCTTGAAAAACCTGAAAACATTATGTTTTCACAGCAGTTAGAAAGGCTTCACCCTGAAATAGAGGACTGGAGTAAAATCAGCTAAGCATAATTTCACCGACGATACATAAAATCTTCAATAACATATTGATTACTAAAGATATTTCAATGACCTGCACGTTATGTGGACCGGTTCTAAATTATAAATACCCTTTCAAAACATGACAAAAAACAACCTTTAAAACGTAAACATCAATATTTTTGTATTTTTCTTAATCCATATAACAATTATGACTTCTTCGGAAAATATTGAGCATATAGGGATTATAAGTCATATTAGCGACAAGCTGGTAAAAGTCAGCATATTGCCAGAATCTGCCTGCGGAAATTGCAGGGCCAGGGGGTCCTGTTCGATCGGGGATACAAATGAAAAAACGCTTGAAGTATTCTGCTCATCCGGAGAAAACTATTCAGTAGGTGAACAAATAAAAGTGGTCATGGAGCATTCGCTTGGAATAAAAGCACTGGGACTGGGTTATCTGCTGCCGTTTCTTATTGTGCTGGTACAGTTAATCCTGCTGACAGCTCTTGGCATAAATGAAGGTATGGCAGGGTTGCTTTCACTTGCGATACTTGTCCCCTACTATATTACCCTTTCTTATTTCAAAGAATCTCTGAAAAAAGAATTTTCTTTCAGGTTAAAAAAATTGTAACAAATCTTAAAGATGAGTGATGTTGTTATTAATTCAGTGATTATTGTTGGTGCGATGGGATTGGCGGCAGCCATAATTCTTTTCATGGTTGCCCAGAAATTCCACGTAGTCGAAGATCCCCGTATAGACCAGGTGGAGGAGGAACTGCCTGCTGCAAACTGTGGGGGCTGCGGATACCCGGGTTGCCGTGCTTTTGCGGAAGCACTTGTTAAAACAGATGATATATCAGATTTGCATTGTCCGGTAAGCGACAAAGATTCCATGGAAAAAATTGCCGCCATATTAGGGAAAGAAATGGGAGAAATGAAACCACTGGTGGCAGTGGTACGCTGCGCCGGATCACCGGATAAGAGTCCCAGGACAAATATATACGACGGCACCCATTCCTGTACAATCATATCTTCATTATATACAGGAGAAACAGGTTGTCCTTACGGCTGCCTCGGAATGGGCGAATGTGTTGATGCCTGTAATTTTGATGCTATCCATATGAATGCGGATACTCAGCTCCCCGAGGTTACGGATGATCTGTGCACAGCCTGCAATGCATGTGTAGTGGCATGTCCCAGGGATATTATTGAGCTGCGAAAAAAGAATAAGAAAGATCGTAAAATCTTTGTATCCTGCATCAATGAGGATAAAGGAGGAGTAGCAAGAAAGAACTGCAAGGTGGCCTGCATCGGATGCGGCAAATGTGTGAAAGTTTGCCCGTATGAGGCAATAACTCTGGAAAACAATCTTGCGTATATAGATCCTGATAAGTGCAGACTTTGCAGGAAATGTGCCCCGGAATGTCCCACGAATGCAATTCTGGAGATCAATTTCCCTGTAAAAAAGAAAAAGGAAGCAACAGCCGGGTAGATAACCCCAATAGCAAGTCAGGAAATTCCGGGAGCGATGGGTTGATTAAGATAAGATAAAGAACGGCAAATATTTATATAAATAAAAATCAGCAGGAGGTTAAAAAGTGATAAAAACATTTCCCAAAGGCGGCATACATCCCCCGGAGGATAAATTCTCGGCAGGCAGTCCTATTCAGGAACTCCCCCTTCCAAAATCCGTTATCATCCCTGTCTGCCAGCACCTGGGGTCTCCCTCGGAGCCACTTGTAAAGAAGGGAGACCGGGTGAAGACCGGACAGATAATAGCTAAAAGCAGCGGTTTTGTCTCCACCAATATCCACTCATCGGTAACCGGCAAGGTGGAAAAAGTCGACAAATTTACAGACAGCACCGGATACAGAAGGCTGGCAGTCTCAATTAATGTGGAAAAGGACCAGTGGGAAGATAATATTGACACCAGCAATACACTGAAAAAGCAAATAAATTCCAAGGCAGAAGAAATAATCAAAAAAATCCTGGATGCAGGGATCGTCGGAATGGGCGGGGCCACCTTTCCTTCACATATAAAACTGTCCGTGCCTAAAGGCAAAAAAGTCGAAGTGCTTATAATCAATGGTGTAGAGTGTGAGCCCTGCCTTACCTCAGACCACAGGCTGATGCTGGAAAAAGGAGAAGAGATGATGGTTGGGGTCCGGCTTATGATGACAGCCCTTGGTGTTAACAGAGCCGTAATTGGAATTGAAAACAATAAGCCCGATGCTATAAGCAACCTGAAAACAATTGCCAAAGATTACAAGACTATAGAAGTTCAGGTTTTAAAGGTGAAATATCCTCAGGGCGCAGAAAAACAGTTGATAAAATCCATCACCCGCCGGGAAGTACCTTCCGGAAAACTTCCAATTGAAGTTGGAGCAGTTGTCCATAACGTGGAAACTGCGTATGCAGTTTATGAGGCAGTCCAGAAAAATAAGCCTCTTATAGAAAGAGTTGTTACGGTTACCGGGAAAAATATCGCCAAACCCTCCAATTTCATGGTAAGAACAGGAACCCCGGTCGCATATCTCATTGAGGCGGCGGGAGGTCTCCCGGAAGATACAGGCAAAATAATTAACGGCGGACCGATGATGGGTAAGGCGCTCAACTCCCTCGATGTGCCGGTAACAAAGGGAACATCTGGTATACTCGTTGTTCCCCAGTCAGAATCATTACGCAGGCCTGCACTTAACTGTATCAGGTGCGCAAAATGTGTAAGCATTTGTCCAATGGGGCTGGAACCCTACCTGCTCAGGGCGGCTTCCGAACATAAAAAATGGGATATTGTGGAGGAGGAGCGTTCGATGGACTGTATGGAATGCGGATCATGCAGCTATGTTTGTCCCTCCGCCATCCCTTTACTGGATTATATCCGTCTGGGCAAATCAACGGTAAGTAAAATCATCAGGTCAAGGAAACAATGATATATCTTTTCAGCTTTCAGTTAACAGATCTAATAAACCTGAACCTTTAATGGTTCTGAAAATAAATTTACCAGATCACGACTTTGTAACTAAATGATAAATAATTTCAGAAATCCGATTCATACCAATGGATAAATTAATTACCGTCTCTCCCTCACCCCATTATTACGGAGACACCACCGTAAAAAAACTCATGTACGGGGTTGTATTTGCCCTGCTGCCTGCATTTTTTGTTTCTGTATATTTCTTTGGGATCGGGGCATTGATTGTTACCGCAATTAGCATACTATCCTGCCTGGCTTTCGAATACCTGATTCAGAAATACCTGATGAAAGCGGAGCCTTCTATAAGCGACGGATCGGCACTGGTAACGGGGCTCCTGCTGGCCTTCAATCTTCCCACGAACCTGCCCTGGTGGATAATAATTATCGGGGCCCTGGTTGCAATCGGGGTTGGAAAGATGACTTTCGGGGGACTGGGGAATAACCCCTTTAATCCCGCACTGGTAGGCAGGGTGTTTTTGTTCATTTCTTTCCCTGTTCAGATGACCAGCTGGCCAACACCTATAGCCTCAAGACTTCAATACACCGATGCGGTTACCGGACCAACCCCGCTGGGAATTATGGAAGAAGGATTATCTCAACAAGAAACGGCGGCCCAGCTAATGGAACAGATCCCCGGATATATGGAACTCTTCCTGGGCTCTATTCGTGGCAGCATGGGAGAAATATCGGCTATCGCCCTGATCGTGGGGGGAATATATATGCTGATAAGAAAAATTATTACCTGGCACATCCCGGTATCCATTATCCTGTCGGTACTGGCTTTCACCGGGATACTCTGGTTGATGAATCCATATGATAATGCCGACCCTCTTTTCCACCTGCTTAGCGGAGGATTGATGCTGGGGGCAATCTATATGGCAACAGATTATGTAACTTCCCCAATGACGATAAAGGGTATGTGGATATTCGGTATCGGTATCGGTGTGATAACCGTTGCCATAAGGGTGTTTGGAGCATATCCGGAAGGAGTATCGTTCGCTATACTGATAATGAACGCTTTTGTACCCCTTATAAATAAATATGTTAAACCTAAAGGATTCGGAGAGGAGGTGAGAAATGGCTAAAAGAGAATCTACCTTCATTAATATGGTAATGGCGCTGCTGACAATAACTCTTATTGCATCTGCTTCCCTGGGATTTATTTATGAGCTGACCAAAGAACCGATCGAAAGAGCCGCCCTGGCTAAAAGAAATGAGGCTATCGGCTCAGTAGTGCCGGAATTTGATAATGACCCTTTCGGGGAACAGTACACCATAGAGATACCCGAGGGAGAACTGGTGGTGTTTCCGGCTAAAAAAGACGGGGAGATCACAGGAGTGGCCATAGAAACATTTACCAACAGGGGGTTTAGCGGTGAAATAAGATTGATGGTGGGAATACTGCCCGATGGCACCATTCACGGCATTGAAGTCCTAGAACACAGGGAAACACCCGGTCTTGGCGATAAAATTGAATCGGACAAGTCAGATTTCCATTTGCAGTTCGAAGGAGAAAATCCAAAAGAAGACTTCCAGATCAGGATCAGGCAGGATGGCGGGGATATAGATGCCATAACGGCAACCACAATAAGCTCCAGGGCATACTGTGATGCAGTGCAGCGTGCCTGGAACGCATATATGGATGTGGATACCGGGAATGGACACGAACTGCCCTCAACAGAGGAAGCAATAAACAGTGTACTGCCTGAATATGGCAACAATCCGGTTAATGAAGAGTACCAGGTAGTACATGAAGACAAAGTTTTTAATATTTACCCGGGCAGAAAGGGAAGAAGGTTTACCGGCATCGCAGTTGAGTCATATTCAGAATCAGGATATATGGGACCAATAAGACTTTTGACAGGCTTTAATCCAGATGGAATTATAACGGGAGTTGAGGTGCTGGAACACCAGGAGACCCAGGGATATGGCGACCTGATTGAAAATAGCAGATCGGACTTCTACAAACAATTCATAGGCAGGAATCCCTCTGAAGAAGTTCTGAATTTAAGGGAAGATGGAGGAGTAATTGACGGAATCAGTGGTGCAACAGTTACCTCACAGGCCTATTGTGAAGCGGTCCGCCTTGCATATGAGGTGTTTGAAAAGGAGGGAAAGAAATAATGGGACAGCCAAATAATATAACAGGCTGACCTTCCGGAAAAAATAACGGGTTACAATGCATTACTGCATTTGAAATAAACACAACAGCTATAATTATTATGGATCAGGTAAAAAATTTCACCAAAGGGTTTATAAGGGAAAACCCGGTATTTGCCCTGATGCTGGGGTTGTGCCCGGCACTCGGTACAACAACCTCGGCATATAACGGAATGGGCATGGGACTTGCCACATTGTTTGTGGTTGTAATGTCAAACATCGTGGTTTCCCTGATAAAAAATTTTGTTCCCAACAAGGTCAGAATACCCAGCTATATAGTTATAATTGCTTCCTTTGTCACGATCGTCGACCTGGTAATGGCAGGATACATGCCGGCATTGCATGAACAGCTCGGACTCTTTATTCCACTTATCGTAGTGAACTGCTTTGTCCTGGGACGTGCTGAAGCCTTTGCTCAAAAGAACACACTGGGCTCCTCAATAATTGACGGCACCGGAATGGGGCTCGGATTTACCCTGGCGCTTACCATGCTGGGAGCTGCCCGTGAGATCCTGGGTAGTTATTCCCTGTTTGGGTTTCAGTTTATCCGGGACGACGGAATGCTGATATTTATCCTTGCTCCCGGCGCATTCATTGCTTTGGGATACCTGATAGCACTGACAAATAGATTGAAATAACAGAAAACAACAGCAGCCATGGAATATATTGCAATTGTATTGTCAGCCATACTGGTTAATAACATAGTACTGGCACAATTTCTCGGACTTTGTCCCTTTTTCGGGGTATCAAACAAAATATCCACCGCCGCAGGTATGGGTGGCGCCGTCTTATTTGTAATGACAGTTGCCGCTATAGTCACCTACCTGATATCACACTACATTCTTATTCCCTATGACCTTATTTACCTGAGGACCGTTACCTATATCCTGGTAATCTCTTCCCTGGTGCAGATGGTGGAGATCATCCTCAAAAAAGTCAGTCCCCCGCTCTACCAGGCACTCGGGATATTCCTGCCACTGATGACCACCAACTGTGCAATTCTCGGTGTGGCGATACTGGTAATTCAACAGGAACACACTCTTATTAGCGGGGTGGTTTTTGCAATTGCACACGCCATAGGCTTTACCCTCGCACTTGTTATACTTGGAGGTATCCGCGAGCAGCTGGAGCTTCTGAATGTACCCAAAGGTATGAGAGGCAACCCGGTAATACTGGTTGCTGCCGGATTGCTGGCAATGGCTTTTATGGGATTTGCGGGTATTGTCTGACCGAAAAACTACTGTGTTTTCCATATAGCGATAAAAGTCTGTCGTCAATTATTCAGGTTGGTTCCTGTATTTAAAGACTTCATTATATCAGGTTTGCCGGAATTGTTAGAATAATATTATTACCTTTATATTACCATATTAACAAAATCATTCCGGCATGCCGTTAAAAGTTATAAATATTGCAGCATTCGTGATTATGGTTTTTATGAACTACCTGGCAAACGCCATGCCCCTGGGTGGTAAAACCACCGGTGAGCTTTCAGCTCAGTATCCCAACCTTTTCGTGCCTGCAGGAATAACCTTTTCCATATGGGGAATCATCTATCTTCTGCTGCTTGGATTTGTCGTATTACAGTTCAGAGAAGAAAACAGGGACATGGTAAATGCAATGGGCTGGTTGTTCGCCTTTAGCTGCATACTAAATTCTTTGTGGATACTGGCCTGGCACTATGAAAACCTGGCTTTATCACTGATTATCATGCTGCTGCTGTTGTTAACGCTGATAATGATCAATTACAGGCTCACCCCGTATGAGGGGGGGGTAACCAAAGCTGCTTTCGGAATATACCTGGGATGGATATGCATAGCAACCATTGCCAATGTTACGGCCATTCTGGTATCGGTTAACTGGCAGGGATGGGGCATCTCCAATGAGGTGTGGGCAGTGGTGATGGTACTGGCGGGAACGGTTATCACATTATTTATACTTAAAACCTACCGGAATCCCTTCACAGGCATTGCTGTAATCTGGGCACTTGCAGGCATTATGATTGCAAGGTGGCCCGACCACAAACCGATCCTGGTCATGGCAGGAATATCAATAATTGCTATTGCCGTTATCTCTTTTATTGTCACATTCCGTAATTTATCTGCCTGATATTATACATGTCATCAAAATAAAGCCTCATTATATTACCCGAAATTATTGCTTAATAAACAACTTTATTCTAATGAGACATTCGTTAACTATTCCCTTTCTCTCTTTAATTGTTTTATTATATTCCTGTGACGGAAGTTTAAACACAAATACAGACGGTTCAGGACAACTTGCTGATATTTCTGCTGCAGATGCCGGCTTTAATGAGAAGAATATTTCTGCGCTGGACAGCCTTTTTAATGATTACATTGCCAGCCAGGCTATCGCTTCAGCTGAGATAATGGTAGTGAAAAACGGGGGCATTGCGTACCATAAATCCTTTTCCCCTGCAGGAGTATGCAAAGGGCGTGATTCGATATACAGGATAATGTCAATGACCAAGGCCATAACCAGCGTGGCAGCAATGCAGCTTTATGAGCAGGGAAGATTTCTGCTGGATGACCACATAGAAAATTATATTCCCGAATTTAAGAATATGCAGGTGCTGCAGTCTGTAAATCATTCCGACAGCACATACACTTCTGTCCCCGCTCAACGAAAGATCACCATACGTGATCTGCTGAGGCATACCAGCGGACTGGCTTACAGCTTCAGCTCTCCGGAGATGCAGATAATATATCCAAGGGAGGGTGTTGTGGAGGCATTTGCAGTTGGCGGGGAGGTTAATACCCTTGCCGATAATATGCGAGTACTTGGTAATGTACCTCTTGTTCATGAACCGGGCACCATGTATACATATGGAGTGAGCACCGATGTGCTTGGTTACCTTATTGAGGTGATTTCCGGTCAGAGCTTTGATGAATACCTTAAGGAGCATATCTTTGAACCCCTGGGAATGGAAGACAGCTACTTTTTTGTTCCTGAAGAGAAAGCCGGCAGACTGGCAAAAGTTTATGCAAACACTGAAGATAAACCAATCGTTAAAATGGAGCCTTCATTGATAACGGAGTACCAAACCATGACCGGAGGGAAATTCTTTTCAGGCGGTGCCGGCCTTTGTACCACCGCCAAAGATTATGCGATCTTTTTGCAGATGCTCCTCAACGGTGGCAAATTTGGCGAAGCAAGGCTCCTGGGGACAAAAACCATAGACCTGATGGTTACAAACCAGCTGGCAGGCATCAATCCGCCGGCAGATAATGGCGGACCGGGTGAGAGAACATTTGCTTTCGGACTGGGGTTCGAACTGGGCACAGACTATTCATACAGAAAAAGGCCTGGCTCACTCCAAAGATATTCCTGGGGGGGCGCACTTAGCACAACTTTCTGGTGGGATAAAGAAAATGACCTGGCAGTGATCGGAATGATACAGATGCACCCGTTCTTCCATAGAGATATGTGGAGAAAAATGGAGGTGATCATCTACGGGGCAGTTATCTGACATAAAAATCCAGCAGCATCTCTTCATTCAGGAAAGCCTGCAGCCTGTCCCCCACCCTTACCGGTCCGACCCCGGCCGGAGTACCTGTAAATATAAGGTCACCTATCTTAAGGGTAATAAATTTTGAGATATATGATATTATACGGTCAAAGGAAAATATCATCTCAGAGGAATTTCCTTTTTGAACGGTAGAACCGTTTATATCAAGACGCATCGATATATTTCCGGGATCAGGAATACTCTTTACAGGAACAAATTTACCCAGGGGAGCAGAATTATCAAATGCCTTGGCTATTTCCCAGGGCAACCCCTTTTTCTTACACTTCCCCTGGAGATCCCGTGCTGTAAAATCAATACCCAACCCTATCTCACTGAAATACCGGTGCGCAAACTTTTGGTCAATATGGCGCCCTAACCGATTTATCTTCAGCACTATTTCAACTTCATGATCTATTTCTTCCGAGAAGGCGGGGTAGAAAAAGGGTTTGTTGTTCAACACAAGGGCAGTGTCAGGCTTCAAAAAAAAAACAGGCTGCTCAGGAAGAGGGTTATCCAACTCCCTGGCATGATCGGCATAATTCCTTCCAATACAAATTATCTTCATTACCTGCCTGCTGTTATACCCAAAGCTCCGTGCCCGGGAGGATGTTCAATTGACAGAAACCGGGGGTGGAGGGTTGAACAAATACTATTTATTGAACTTTCTTAATTTGATGCTGGTAAGCACTTTCTTGGTATACATGGGAAAGTCTGCATTCATTATCCAGCCGTAATAACCAGGATCCTTATCCAACACAACCTCAACAGGAATCCCCTTGTATTTGCCGAAATTTATAACTTCCACATCCTGATCATTATAAATAATACGACCCATATAATCGACATTCCTGTTATGAGATGAAAACATCGACAGACTGTCAACATCATTTTTCAGGTCATCATACCTGTCAAGCTGGGCCTGAAGCACCTCATAGGTTGCCCGGGTATCTGCCTCAGCGCTGTGGGCATTCTCAATATCCTTGTTGCAATAAAAGCGATAGGCGGCAGCAAGGTTACGCTGCTCCATTTTCATAAAAATGACCATCACATCAATGAACTTGCGCTTTTTCATATCAAAATCAACACTTGTCCGCAGAAACTCTTCAGCCAGCAACGGGATGTCAAACTTATTGGAGTTAAACCCGGCAAAATCACATCCCTCAAATTCATTGGCAAGAGTTTGTGCAATTTGCTGAAATGAGGGTTTATCCTTAATATCATCATCATAAATGCCATGAACAGCTGAAGCTTCCGGAGGAATGGGTATACCCGGATTCACCAGCCATGTTTTAGTTTCTTCCTTTCCCTCAGGAAAAACCTTAAGATAAGATAATTCAACAATACGGTCCTTGACTACATCAATACCTGTGGTTTCAAGATCAAAGAAGATGATCGGGTTGTTAAGTTTGAGTTTCAAAATAGACTGGGATTTAAAGGTCGTGTAATCTCGGAATGACAATGAACTTCTCAGACATTAATCATCATGGGCATCAATAACATTAAAAGATCTTCATCATCACTTTCTTTTTCAAGCGGCAATAACAATCCTGCCCTGGAAGGATCACTAAGCTCCATAACAATCTCTCCGGAAGGCAAATTATTGAGAATTTCAATCAAAAAGGTTGATTTGAACCCGATTTCCATTTCATCTCCTTCATACTGACATTGCAGCTTTTCATAGGCGGATATGCTAAAGTCAATATCCTGTGCTGAAACATTAAGCTGATTTGATCCAAGTTCCAGCTTAACCAGGTTACTTGCCTGACTTGAAAAAACTGAAACACGGCGTAAACTGTTTATTATATCCAGCCGGTCAATTATAAGTTTGTTAGGATTGTCAGATGGAATAACCGAACTGTAATTGGGATAATTGCCTTCAACCAGGCGGCTCACCAGATGGTAATCTGACAATGAAAAAATTGCATTCTTATCATCAAACTCGATAACAACATCATTTTTTTCCCGGGCGAGAATATTTTTAAGAAGAGATGCAGGCTTTTTTGGTAATATAAATGATGACTCGGACTCGGTTCTAACATCAAACCTTTTATACCGTACAAGCTTATGCGCATCAGAGGCAACAAAAGTCATGTTTTCGGGAGAGAAATCCAGGAATATGCCATTCATCACAGGCCTGAGCTCATCATCGGCAGAAGCAAAGATAGTTTTGGAGATACCATTTAGCAGTACTTCCGCACTCATTCTGACGGTAACTTTAACATCATCCTTTAGCAACGGATACTGGGGAAAATCCTCTCCATTTTGACCGACTATGTTAAATTTACCATTCTCCGAGCTGATTACAACAGCATAATTCTCCAATGATATTTCAAAACTAAGGGGCTGTTCAGGAAACTCTTTTAAGGTATCGGTAAGTATTTTGGCAGGAATGGCTATAAGGCCCTCACCGGATATATTATCAAGTTTCATCCTTGTTGTAAGAGTAGACTCCAGGTCAGAGGCGGTTATAACCAGCTCATTATCCTGAAGCTTAAATAAAAAATTATCCAAAATGGGCAAGGTGTTTTTACTGCTTATAACCCTGCTGACAGCCTGCAGGTGATTAAGCAGATCAGAGCTGGAGATAACAAACTTCATAGAAAATGATTTAGTTATATTAGTACATTATATAAGAAACATTTAACTTCTTTGTCTTTTAGCACTTTATGGCTGGAATTGCAAAGATCAATAATACGAAAAAAAATCAACCTGAACAATATAGAATGACCTGCAAATGATAATCAGTGGCCAAAAATTTTTAAATTACTATCCGGCTACCGGTAAAAGTATGAATAAGTGCGTAATAGCAGGTCCACTGAATGATAAGTAACAACTATCATGTCGTTTTTATCATTAATCAGGGCATGAAGTCTGAATATATCATAATCAGGAGCACCGGATCCTTCGCCGGCATCAAGTATAATCTTATGAAAAAACACTTCTGAAACTTCACCATCCCTGTCGGTTACCCTTATCATATGATCAGCTTTGGATTTCTTCAGGGAATCCATTAGTAATATCTCTTCAGCCCTGGCAAGCCGTTCATAGGGAACATAGAAAAAATTGGCAAGATACCTTATAGCCAGGGAATCATTTAATTTCTCACCGGGTTCACCTTCCGGGTAATCATACAGACTGAATTTGTTTTCCGGGGTCTGGCTTAGGAGAAAAGAACCTCCGGGATTATCCCTGTGTTTGACAAACACTTCAGCAATATCATCCGGTTTATAATTAAATAGCATATTGGTTCTCCAATGCCCCTCATCTGAAACGAAAAGTGAGGCTACATGACCGCTGAACCCAATAACTTCTGCTTCAAAAGCCCGTGTCGAACCTTGTGCAATAATGTATGTGGGTGATGATTCATCTTCCGAATATAAATAATAGGTTCTGGACCGCCGGCCTTTATGAATATCGATCCGCACGGATTCATCACTTAATTTTTCAAGTAAATCTTCCCGGCCGGAAAAGGGCGCAGGACCGCTGACCCGTATCCTTTGAAGTGTTTGCAACATCATATCCACAACCCGGGCACCTGCTTCATATTTGGAGTTTACCATCCATTTCCCATTCTCCCTTGTAAGCCTGACCTGATTATCATTATCTGTAATAATAATCGCACTTACCCTTTCACTACCGGTAATTGAAAAATCGGTACCGGTGCGCCCCAGTGTTGTCCATTCAGCCTGTTTCTGAAGGAATACCGCTAAAATAACCAGAAAGACAAACAGGATGATATGAAAACTGTACTTCTTCATTTTAAACCACTTATTTTAACAAGCAAACAGGGTAATCAGGAGAAAAAGAATTTTTTCCTGGTCCAATTATATAAAACACCAAAAAACAAAACAAGTGCTACCGGAAGAACCATGTTAATAATTTGCCACCTGGTACGCTGCTCCCTCACTTTCGACCTGTCAAGCAACCTTAGCTGCAGCTCCCTGGTCCTTAGCGCCATCAACCCCTCTTCGTCAAGCAGGTAATTTATCGCATTCATAATAAACTCGCTATTCCCGAATGTGCGGCCCGAATACCTGTCATACCCCAAAGGTAAAGGTTCAGGCCTGCCGCCGGCAACTGTAATGTCATTTCTTATTATGTCACCGTCTGCTACTACCAGCATCCGGGTTTCTTCACCACTCTCCCTGAAAGCAGGATCATCCATTCCAATTATGCCGGATATCATCCGGTTAGTAAATAATGAAGGGAACCTGCCTTCAAGAAGAACAGCCACCGGCTGACGGGACATATTGAAATCTGCAGGAGAAAGCTCCTTTCTTGCCATATCAAGACTAACCATAAGCGGAGCATTAAGCACCCGTGTATGCCTGGAGGAATGCAACAGCACTTCCCGGCTGACTGATGAACTGGTGGCAACAGTATCTATCACACTGGCAAATTCGGACTTAACATAAGTAAGTCCCTTTGTTACAGGATGGTTGTCGTTTCCGGCAAGAAGCGGAGAAAAATACCATGGTGCCGGCACAAATCTTGCCTCTTCGCCGGCAAGGGCAACATTAAGCGGGATAAGCAGGCAGTTCCTATCCATAACCAGGTTGGGATTAAGCCTTACTCCATAGCGGAAAAGCTGATCGTCGAGGTTCAGATCATTAATAAGTGCTATTGCCTCGCTTGCATAAGTAAGACTATCCAGGTCGATTGAAACCGGATCTATAAACCACATTACACGTCCGCCTTTCATTATGTACTGGTCTATGACATATTTTTCGACTTCAGAGAAGGGATGCAAAGGTTTTGCAATTATTAATGCATGATAATCATCGAGGCTCTGCAAATTCCTGCCGTCAATTTGTCCCCGATAAATATCATAAGAGCGGGAGATTACACTGCTTATTCCCGAAACCAGAAGCTCATCAAGCTCCCCGTGACCTTCCAGGAAAGCAATTTTTTTTGTTTCCGGTTTTATTAATGACTGCAACGAGCTGATAAGTTCATATTCGAGCCCCTGTACTGAATTGTTAAGATTCTCTTCAGCCTGCAGGGATGGATTGTTTCTGAGCAGGTTGACAGGCATCTCCATTCCTTTGTAGGATATGATAGCTCCCGGGAAAACAAGTTTTTGAGACCTGCCTCCTCCCCTTTCTGTAATATCAATATTGGTTGGCCTCAGGCCCTTATCATGCAATTGCACAAAAAGGTCTTCCCGGACTGCATTATCATCGATACCCGAGGGATCGATGAACTCATAATGAATATGGTGTCTGGATACCACCCTGAATTCATCAAGCATCTCCCTTATTGCGGTCCTCATCCTCCTGAACCCGACTGGAAGGTCCCCGTCCAGGTAAACTCTCACATAAACCACCTCGTCCAGATCTCCGAGTATATTGTGTGTGGCTGGTGACAGTGTATAACGTTTGTCAGAAGTCAGATCCAGTCTCAGGAAGAACTGATTGGAAATTATGCATATCAAAATAATTGAAGCCAGCAATAAAGCAAGTCTTATAATCTGTTGTTTTTTATAAACCTTTTTATCCATTATTTAAAATCTTTTTACCATTTTCTGCTCTGGAGTACAGTACGGGTGGAAACCAAAAAAACAGATATTAATGAAATGAAATAAACAACATCACGTGTATCCAATACCCCACGGCTTATAGAGTTGTAATGATCGTTAATACCCAGATACAATAAGAGGTTCTCCAGAAACAGATTTGCTGAAAGAGTACTTAATAGTTCAAAGCCGGTAAAAAAGAAAAAGGCAAGCAAAACAGCAACAATAAACGCAATAATCTGATTTTCTGTAAGCGATGAGGCAAAAACCCCAATGGCAGCATAACTGCTTGCTAAAAAAAACAACCCTATATATGAACCCCATATAGCGCCTGTATCAAGGTTGCCCGGGGGACTGCCCAGCGTATAAACTGACCAGAAATACACAAGGGTCGGCACAAGGGAAATAAATACAAGTACAACGGCAGCTGTAAACTTTGCAATTACAATCTGAAGATCTGAAACAGGCCTTACAAAAAGAAGCTCCAGTGTACCAGACTTTTTCTCTTCGGCAAACATTCTCATGGTAACAGCAGGTACTAGAAACAGGAAAACCCATGGAGCTATAATGAAAAGTGTGTCTAGAGTAGCATAACCACTGTCGGGAACATTCAGCTCACCTGGGAAAACCCAGATAAAAAGGCCATTGATGGACAGGAAAACAATAATAACAACGTAACCAATAAGTGAACTGAAAAAACTCCCGATTTCTTTTCTTATTAATGCAATCATAGTAACCCTTATTATATAAAGAGACAGCATTGTGTTGCTGTCAGTAAAAAAGTGCTGCTGTCAGTAAACTAAACTATCAATATCCCTCACTGAAATATCTGTGTAATAAAACTGCAAAATATCAAGAAAATTATACCCTCTGGCAGCCATTTCCATAGCACCCTCCTGGCAAAGACCTGCACCGTGCCCATAACCCTTACCCCGTATTATAACCTCCTGGCCTGATTCTGCAATATCAATTTCAAAAAATGCGGATTTCAGGTTCCAGTCACTCCTGATCTGCCTGAGCGGAATAGAAGAATTCTCTATCCTGTAAAAAACGCTTCTGCTTTGCTGACTGAAACAAAATATGGAAGGATCAGATAGATTGTGGCTGCCGGAAATACCCATGCTGCGGAGGTAAGACCTCCACTCATCAAGCCCGACATTTAACTTCCATTTAGCATTTTTACCGTACCGGCAATACGGGTCATGCACTGACCTGAGATATGGCCTGGATATGAGCCAGATATCCTGCGAATTAACGGTTTGACCTCCACAGTTCGAATGAAAAGCTGCAGTGATAAGATCACCGTTTCCATAAGTAATAACTTTCCCGGAGGTTGAACTAACCGCATCATTAATAATCCCGCTGGATGTCAGCCGGCCCTTATAAACCTGACAATGAACTTCATCACATAAATGAAAACCTTCATCCATATGCCTGTCAAGATTATTATACAAATAAGTGCGGCAAATAATTGAGTGAGCTTTATAAAACATTTCAGTTGAACTTGTTCCTGATTCAGCCTCAACCACACCCGCAAGATAAATATCCTCATCCACTGCATTAATCATTTTAATCCGTTCATAATCCACGCTGAGATTCAGGTTTCCATAATAATACTTTTCCTGTGTTAAAGGAACCACAGATCTGACGGTGAACCCTCCCCTGCCCTCAGCTGAAACAAGTGACACACTGGAGAAAATACCTGGGGACCCGGATAACTTGCTTAAAAACAGCTCCTCACCTTTCATGGAAACATATAAAAGCTCATTTTTCTCTAAAACAAACAACTCCGCACCGTCAGCCTCCAGCCGGTAAGATCCTTTATCCGGAGAAATCAGAATGGCCGAACAAGAGTGTTTATTTAAAATACTAACCAGAACAGTTTCAGAATGCAGTGAACCGCTTGTAGTCAGAAATAACAGTAACCCTAAAAAACCCTTCATTGACATAAACCATGAGTATAAATACAGTAATTTACAGGGAGGCACCCATGTCATTATTTTTATAAGTAAGGTGCCCTATAATTTTTTTGGCTGCTCTCCGTGAAGCACCGGCTCCTCCAAGTAAACTTTTTAAATAATTAAACTCTTCTGCCATCATCTCTCTTACTTTCTTATCAAACAATAACCTGTCAAGCTCATATTTTAGATTCTCAGTGCTTAATTCATTTTGCACAAGCTCCTTAACAACTTCCTTCCCAATAATGAGGTTAACCAGCGATATATATCTAACCTTTATAAATTTTTTTGCAATGGCATAGGATAAAAAGGATCCACGGTAACAAACAACAAGCGGAACGCCAAGAAGGGCAGTTTCCAGTGTGGCCGTTCCGCTGACCACCATTGCTGCGGCAGATTGCTGCAATATTTCATAGGTCTGATTAAAGAGTACCGGAACCTTGCTTCGGGTATATTTTTCATAAATAGCAGGATCAACAGAAGGTGCGCCGGCAACAACAAACTGGTAGTCCGGGTAATGCCCGGTAACAGAAAGCATCAGGGGCAGGCATTTTTCAATCTCCTGCACACGGCTGCCTGCCAGAACAGCAATAACAGGCCTGGCAGAAAGTTTATTTCTTTTATTAAATTCAACAAAGCTCTCCCCTCTGCCGGGGCGGGATTCAATTGCATCAATCAGGGGGTTACCCACGTATTCCACTTTATACCCGAATTTTTTATAAAACCCTGTTTCAAAAGGAAAAATGGTGAGCATGTGGTCCACATATCTTTTGATTACCTTGACCCTGGATTGATTCCAGGCCCAAACCTTGGGAGAGATATAATAAAAGACTTTAGTATCCAGTTTGCTCGCAAATTTGGCAATACGCAGGTTGAAACCAGGATAATCTATCAGTATAAGGGCATCGGGCATAAATTGGCTAATATCTTTTTTACAAAGTCTAAAGCCGGATAAAATAGTTCCTGCATTTTTAACAACTTCCCAAAACCCCATAAAAGAGCTTTTATTGATATGCCGCACAATTTGACCTCCGGCTTCAATCATCAGATCTCCTCCCCAGAACCTGATTTCAGCCTCCCGGTCCGCCAGCTGCAATTCTTTTATCAGCCGCGATCCGTGAAGATCACCTGATGCCTCGCCGGCAATAATGTAGTATCTCATATAGTCAGGAGGTAATCTTTATAATTAATACCAGGCCTGCAAAAACAAATGTAGCCAGCAACACTCCTCGTGCAGAAAACAGGTAATTTTTCCTGATGAACAGGTAAAAAAGCACCAGGTTGGGCAGTATATTAAGGCTTAACAAGGATGAAAGCACACCTCTGAAATATGTGTATTCCAGAAACTCTGTCAATGTAATATCCCTGTAGCGGAAAAGATAAAAAATAATAAGCGAAACTACAGGAAGTATTAATCCTGAAAGAAAACCTGTCTTCTGGGAATTAAATGCTAACTTTTGCATATTCAGATTTGAGTTTGGCCATTGCAGTTATCTCCGAAAAATCTGTCCGTACCGGTACGACAGAAACATATTGGTTTTTAAGCGCCCATTCATCGGTGTCTTCAGCGTCAGACTCATAATTTTTAAAATACCCGGTAAGCCAGAAGTACTCGCGGCGATGAGGATCGGTACGTTTGTCAAACTCCTCTATCCACACACCACGTGCCTGCCTGCAAATTTTAATGCCTTTTATATCATCGGGAGGAAGTTTGGGGAAATTAACATTAAGACATACACCATCAGGTAGTCCATTGAGTAAAGTGTTCTTAATAATTATCTCACCGTAAAGCACAGATGTGGCAAAATCCGGTCTTGATGAAAAATCAGTCAGTGACAAACCTATCGAGGGGATCCCGTGCAATCCTCCTTCAATCGCAGCGGCCATGGTTCCACTGTAAACAACTGATATTGACGAATTCGAACCATGATTTATTCCTGACAAAATAATGTCAGGTTTTCGATCAAGAATCTGATTTATACCAAGTTTAACACAATCTGCGGGATTGCCCGAACATGAATACATAACAAAGCTGCCTTCATCCCTTATCTTGTTTACACGTAAAGGATACTTTATGGTTATTGCATGCGACATCCCCGACCGACCCTCATCCGGGGCTATAACAACGACATCTCCAAATTTCCTGGCAAGTTCGTTCAGCGTCTTTATTCCCGGGGAATTTATCCCGTCATCATTGGTGACCAGTATGAGCGGTTTATTATTATTTGTTTTCAATACTTTATCTTTTAAAATATTAGAATTTACAAATATATTTATTTGGCAGAGAGTTTCCATAGAATTTCTCTATTATAGTGAATGATTTATGCTGATTATACCAATGAATTTTTGATTTTATATTTACTTTTGCGTACTTTGAAAACAACAAAAATTGCCAAAAGCATAAATAAATAATGAAGATATCTTACAATTGGCTGAAAGAATACCTGCCGACAAATATTAAACCTGGAAAAATATCCGAAATACTAACCAGTATAGGCCTTGAGGTGGAAGGGACAGAACTTTACCAGTCCGTGAAAGGCGGACTCGAGGGCGTTGTTGCGGGAAGAGTGGTTTCATGTTTAAAACATCCTGATGCTGATAAACTGAGCCTTACAAAAGTAGATACCGGTATTGGCAGAAATCTTCAAATAGTTTGCGGAGCACCAAATATAGCTGAGGGACAAAATGTTTTGGTTGCAACTGTGGGTACAACACTTTATAAGAATGACAAGAGTTTAACAATAAAAAAAACCAGAATCCGCGGAGAAACCTCTGAGGGAATGATCTGTGCGGAAGACGAACTCGGACTGGGAGATTCCCACGATGGAATTATGGTGCTGGATGAAAATACCGAACCCGGGACTCCCGCATCTGAATATTTTAAACTTGAAAGTGATACTGTCTTTGAAATAGGTCTTACTCCTAACCGTATCGATGCTGCCTCTCATTACGGGGTTGCACGTGATCTTGCTGCCTGGCTTGGCCAGAATGAAGAAGTTAAATTACTCCGTCCGGATGTCGAAAGTTTTGAATCCGATAATAATGATTATCCCATTGAGATAATAATCCGCGACCCTGAAAACTGTATACGTTACTCCGGGTTAACAATCTCGGGAGTTACCGTCGCTGCCTCACCGCTTTGGCTTCAAAACAGGCTGAAAGCAATAGGGCTGAAGCCCATAAACAATATAGTGGATATAACCAATTACGTATTGCATGAAACAGGCCAGCCGCTGCATGCCTTCAATTCTGACAAAATCAAAGGAAACAGGGTAATTATCGGCCAGCTTCCCGGGGGGACTAAAATGGTTACACTGGATGAGCAGGAACGGGAATTATCCTCAGAAGACCTTATGATCTGCAACACAGAGGAAGGGATGTGTATAGCGGGAGTTTTTGGTGGTATTAACAGTGCCGTCGACGAAAATACTACCAGCATATTCCTGGAGAGTGCCTGTTTTAACCCCGTGTCGGTCCGAAAAACAGCCCGCAGGCATGCTTTAAGCACCGACGCCTCCTTCCGGTTCGAACGCGGCACTGATCCCTCGGCTACTGTTTATGCGCTTAAAAGGGCAGCAATGCTGATAAAGATGATAGCCGGAGGTAAGATATCATCAGAGATTACTGATATTTACCCGAACCCTGCAGAACCAGTAAAACTGGAACTTGACCTGGTTTATGTAAAAAGACTGGTCGGAGAGGAAATTCCTGCAGCCAAAATAAAAAGGATACTCAGCCTCCTGGATTTTCAACTCAGTAATGAAAAGCAAGGAAAACTCCATCTGGAAATACCGCTTTACCGGATTGATGTGACAAGGCCGGCTGATGTTGTTGAGGAAATTTTGCGTATTTATGGTTACAACAAGGTTTCGATTCCCCATACAGTCCATTCAATACTTTCATATTCTAAAAAGCCGGATAAGGAAAAATATACACATGCTGTTGCTGATATGCTTACCAGTCTGGGATTTAATGAAATAATGTCCAACTCCCTCACCAGTTCAGGTTATTACAGGGGCTTGTCTGTTCTTCCGGAAGAAAACCTGGTGCAAATCATCAATCCGCTTAGTAATGATCTGAACAGCATGAGGCAAACATTGCTTTTCGGGGGACTTGAGGCTGTATCATATAATTCAAACAGGAAAAATTCTGATCTTAAGCTTTATGAATTCGGTAACGTTTACTCTCGTTCAGGCAATGATCAGGCTAAGGGAGATCTTCGTAATTACATGGAATCAGAACATCTGGCCCTGTTTGTTTCAGGGGCAGCCGGTGAGAATCTCTGGAACAGCAAAGAAAAAAAAGCAGACTTTTTTGACATCAAAGCTTATGTATCTCAAATATTTAAACGGACCGGCTGTGACCCCGAATTGTTTAAGGTTGAAGAGATACAAGATGATATCTACCTGTACGGACTGCAATTTTTTGCCGGAAACAGGATTATTGCTGAATATGGAGCTGTTCATCCTGAAATACTTGAAAAGGCAGGCATAAAAAATGAAGTTTTTTATGCAGATATAAGATGGGATGTTATGATAAGAGAAGCTTCCCAAACCAGTATTGTTTATTCAGAACTGCCAAAATATCCTGAAGTCAGAAGAGATCTGGCTATGGAACTTGATAAGGAGATAAAATTCCGGACTATAAGGGAAATCGCCCTTGAAACAGAAAAAAACCTTCTTCAAAGAATCAGTCTTTTCGATGTTTACCAGGGAGATAAAATAGAAAAAGGGAAGAAATCCTTTGCAATAAGTTTCTTCCTGCAGGATAGAAAAGGCACGTTAAAGGATAAGGAAATTGATTCAGTAATGGATAATCTGGCCAGGGCATTTGAAGATAAAGCCGGTGCGCGGATAAGAAAGCAATAAAAAATCATTAAGGACAGACCATCAGGCATTCTGACATACCTTAATTGAGGGCTTGTAAAAATGCCGGCTGCCTGAACCAGTAACTATTTAACAATTATTTCCCCGGTAAGGTAAGATTTTTTTTTTCAGACCGTTTAACTAATGATAAAGCTTAAGTTAAAACTTATTTAAAAATAAACAGAAATTAATTACGTATATATCCAAAAACTTATTATAAACATATTCGTGAAATCACGGGTAAAACCTTTAAAACTAAATTACCATGAAAAACCTTCTCGCAATTTCAATTTTTGCCACTTTTTTCCTCTTGTTAGGCACTAACAATGAAGCAAATGCACAAAGACGCTATGTTGACCATTCTACTGTAGATGGAGTAGACATTCAATACAGATGGGCAAATTCAAAATGGCTGGACAGAAACAGTCCACTTGAGCTAAGACTTAAAATAAAAAATAATAACGACTATCCGGTTGAAATCAGTTATGTTATCGAGTTTTATATGGGAACAACCATGGAAGAAACCAGCGATGTTACAGAATTGTGCATCAACCCCAAGCTTGCAAAAACAGGCAGGATCAACGGAATGTATTACAGGAGCAGTTCGCTTAGCAATCAGCAAATTGAATCCGATGACTTTTCATGGGAGATACATGATCTGGAAATAGAGAGAGTAGAGAGTTGTCAATAAGCCACTTGCCTGACTGACTGAAGTAATTATATTACAAAAATATGAGGATCTTATTTGAGTATTTTGGTTTTTTTTATACTTTTAGCCTCTTCAAACATCAAATTATTTAATTAAATCACATCATGGTTACAACAAAAAAAATAAAAGGAGTAATTGGCATCCTTACGGGTGGCGGAGATGTCCCTGGACTGAATCCTGCAATCAGGGCAGTAACGATCAGGGCGATTCGTGAAGGCTACAAAGTTATTGGTATACGCCGTGGCTGGGCAGGCATAATGGAAATGAAACCCGACCCCAAAGCAAACAACAAAGCCTATTACATTGAGTTGACAGAAGAGATAGTTAACAGGGCCGGACGCACAGGTGGTACGTTTCTGCACAGTTCACGTACCAATCCGAGCAAAGTAAAAAAGATACATATACCAGATCATCTTAAGGATAAATACAAAGATGATATCAATGATCTGACTCCTGAGGTACTGAAGAACCTGGCATTTCTTGGTATAGATTTCATGATCCCTATCGGAGGAGATGACACCCTGAGCTATGGAGTTAGATTGTACAAGGAGGGAGTAAAGGTTATAGCTATTCCAAAAACAATGGATAATGATGTGCCCGGAACCGACTATTGTATAGGATTCAGTACCTGCATCACCCGTACCATTATGATGACCCACATATTGCGCACCTCAGCGGGTTCTCATGAACGTTTTCTTGTTCTTGAAGTTTTTGGAAGGTACGCCGGATTCACAGCTATGCTTCCAACTATGGCAGGAGCAGCAAACCGCTGCGTAATACCTGAATACAAGTTTGATGTGGAGAAACTTACCAAGCTGATGGTGGAAGACCGCAAGAAGAACCCCAGTAATTATTCAGTAGTTCTTATTTCTGAAGGAGCAATGTACCAGGGGGGGGAAATGGTTTTCCAGAGCCAGGAGAAAGATGCTTACGGGCATGCTAAACTTGGAGGAATAGGAGACCTTGTATCCAACGAGATGACGAAGATCTCATCAAAATTTAACGGAGGTACTCCAATAAACGTAATCAATCAGAAACTGGGATATCTTGTAAGAGGTGGCGATCCTGATGCCATTGACTCCATTGTACCTATGGCTTTTGGGAACCTTGCCCTTGACCTTATCCTTAAAGGTATACACGGAAGGCTCGTTGTACTTCAGAACGGACGCTACGATAATGTACCTATAGATGTTGTTACAAGTACCAAGAAACTGGTGGATGTCAAAAAGCACTACAATATCGAAAGGTTAAGACCCATTTACGAGAGTTTTGAAATGAAACCGCTTTTTTTGATGACCGGAGAGACAGATAACTAGAGTTTGAAAGTTCAATGTTGCAATTGCAGCAGTTTCCGCTTTACAACAAAAGCCCTGCAGGAGATGCAGGGCTTTTGTTGTAAAGCGGAAAAACTCACCAATTAAGTTTCCCTGCTCAAAACCTAAAATCCAGGCCTATGGCAAAAACCATTGCATCACGATTATAGATTTCCCTGATTGTTGGAAATACCTCTTTTGAGTCCTCCAGGTAAAACGTCCTCATAAAGCCCAGGTTAACGGCTACCATCTCATTAATTATATAATGTCCGCCCAAACCAAATGAATTGGTAGAAAGACTATGACTTAGATCATTGTGATAATCCTCGTTAACGCCTGTTTGGGTGCGAAGGTAGCCTGCACTTATAAGAAAGCTTTCTGTCAGGCTGTATTCCAGTCCCAAAGCCAGTTCAACGAAATTATTGTCGATGATATCCCTATTTGGCAGTTCCCTTCCATAATCGGCTGTTTTATCAAAGTAATAGTGCATACCACCAGCAATATTAACCCTTGGTGTCACTTTATAGGCTGCGCCGAAAGAAAGCATAGCAGGCATGTCACTGCGGGTCTTTTGCCCATCGGGAAACATTCCGGTTCCGTCAATGGTAGTTTCATTTTCCAGCTCAAGCCTTGTAAGAAACTCATATTTAATCCCAAAGTTAAGCCGTTCATTGGGCTTAATGCTCAATCCAAAAACGGGTATGATGGTGCTGCCCTTCTGGACTGCCTCAACCTCTGCATCTGCTGTTATGTTATCAATTGCATCAGCAGTTGCGAGAGTCTCGGACCGGACCTCTTCTGGTTGTGTCGGGGCAACATAATCTCTCAAATAGGTTCCGGGCCTCATCCATCCAGCAGGTGTACTGACTTCTATGTTCCTGAGATATCCCTCATAACTGTTGGAAGCTGTTACGTAGCGTGCGGCACCGGAAACCGACACAACATCGTTAATTTCATATGAGACACCTAACTGGCTTCCAAAAAATATAGAGCTGCCCTCAAAGTACACTTCATTTCTGTAACCGCTCACTCCAGTAGGCTCAAGAAGCGGAACCAGTCCGGCAACACTTGTGGCAAAAGAGGGTAATCCGTCTTCATATTCCGCTCCCCCACCACCACCAACAGGATTAAAGCCAAAAGAAAAAGTGAGGTTTCCGGTTTTATAGGCTGCATAAATACCGGGAAATAACGGAGCAGAAACCTCCCCTTGAAACTCATTTCGGTTCAGTAATGGAAGCTGGTTATCAATTTTGCGGATCTGGGAAATTACTTGGTTGTTGAGCGATAAATGAAAACCATCAGAAAGACCGGTTAATCCGGCAGGATTGTAATATACAGCATCAATACCAAGTGAGGCACTACGCGCAGGCATCCTGACATAGGAAGCACTTTGATTGGTATTGGTCATAATACCACCGGCATAGGCCATGCTTGCAGTAATCCCTAAAGAAACAAACAGAATAAAATATTTTTTCATAATTTAAGATTAATGTGATGTGATTTTAAAAGATATTTACAAATAAACAAAAATTATTTCGACCCGTTTTGAGAAAAAATCCAAAACTCAGCACATAAAAACATCTATTAAAAAGAGTTAAATATAGTTGACCGGCGGGAAAAAATTCACTACTTTTATTGTTATTCTTTTTGCTTTTTTAAAGCCAGAGCCTATGAAGCACCATTTTACCCTTTTATTTACACTTTGTATAAGTATTTGTTTAACCGGTCAGTCATTGCAGCCGGACATGACTGTTGCAACGGATGAAACATTTAAACTTTCCGACTTTCGCCTGAAAGTTTATCCCAACCCCGCAACTGATTTTATTAGGGTGGAATGGGAAACAACTGATCCATCCGAGTTTATTGTTGAACTATATGATCTTGTCGGCAGGAGGATTATTCGAAAGAAATCGGAATATCCTGAAAATAGTGTACAAATACAAATGCAATCCCTGAAAAGGTCTGCATATTTGTTGAAAGTCTATACCAGCGATAGCAAATATTCTCGTACCCTCCGGATAGTTAAATACTGAATTTAAAAACTGAACCGGGCTTCCGGCACCACACTTTGCAGGGCAAAATCTTTTTTAATGTATTTATAATAGGCATTTATGGCTATCATTGCGGCATTATCAGTTGTGTACACTGGTTTTGGGAGGAACACCCTCCAGTTATATTTTTCCCCGTAAACCTTTAAAGCTCTCCTCAGGCTTGAGTTAGCCGCTACACCCCCGGCAATAGCAACCTGCTTTATCCCTGTCTGCCCGGATGCAATCAGAAGTTTATGCATAAGTATTTCAACTATTGTGTACTGCAATGAGGCACAAAGATCGTTAAGGTTTGATTTTATGAATCCCGGCTCCTTTTTTTCATTGTCCCGGATAAAATAAAGAAATGAGGTTTTCAGCCCGCTGAAACTATAATCCAGCTTCCCAACCAGGGGTCTGGAAAAGGTAAAAGAATTGCAATCACCTTTACCGGCATACTTGTCTATCCAGGGCCCGCCAGGATAGGGTAATCCCATTATTTTTGCGCATTTGTCAAATGCCTCACCAGCAGCATCATCAATGGTCTGTCCCAGGATCTCCATAACGAGATGCTCTTTTACCATCACCAACTGAGTATGGCCTCCTGAAACAAGCAGGCAAAGAAATGGAAACTCAGGAGTTCCGGAGTCTGAACCTGGCTCTTTGATAAAATGCACCAGGATATGTGCCTGCAAGTGATTGACCTCAATAAGAGGTATCCCCATGGAAAGAGCAAATCCCTTGGAAAATGAAGTTCCAACAAGCAGTGACCCCATAAGCCCGGGACCTCGGGTAAAACCAACAGCTGAAACATCCCTCTTTGATATACCTGCTTCACGGATTGCCATATCAACAACGGGAACAATATTTTGCTGGTGGGCTCTTGAGGCAAGTTCCGGAACCACTCCTCCATATTTCCTGTGAACATCCTGACCTGCAATAACATTGGACCGTATTTCACCATCAACAATGACCGCGGAAGATGTATCATCGCATGATGATTCAATACCAAGTATTATTTCTGACATTATTCTTCATTAAATAAACTAATTAGAAACTTTTTTCTTTTATTTTACGTTCAAATATTAAACGCAAAACTATCAAAAATTTATACAAGATAGCAGCCATCCTCGGGCTGATTATAATAGTACTTCCGGTTGGAGTTTTTTTCCTGGCGCGGCTGCCTGCTATTCAAACATATCTTACGCAGCAGGTAGCAAAACAGGTGTCAGCTAAACTTAATGCAAGATTTGAGGTTGGAAGAGTGGATATCGTCTTTTTCAACAGGGTGTTATTAAAAAATATTTATATAGAAGATCAACAGGGTGATACTCTGCTCAAGGCTGACAGGCTTACTGCAACAATACAATCCTTTAGCAGGAAAGAAAGAAACATCTTTTTTAATCAGATCATATTGCAGAATGCCCGGATAAATTTCCGCAAAGACCCGGACTCGTTATTTAATTTAAGATTTATTGCCGATGCCCTGGCATCTGAAGATACCACCAGGGTGCGCTGGGATTATGCCATAAATGGAATTCATCTGAAAGATTCCAGGTTTACATATACAAACCACAGTAATTCCAGGCAAAGAGAGGGGGGGGTAAACTTTCATGAAATAGACATCAACAATCTTAATTTGCTGGTTAACAAGATTCACACCACAACAGACTCAATACATTTTAATATTAAGTATCTTAATTTTAACGAGAAAAGCGGCTTTTCACTAAATCACCTCGCATCAGAAAACAGCATTTCTTATACCGGCATCAATCTGGAAAAACTGAGGATAGTAACACCCCATACCATTCTTGACCTGGAACATTTTGATATGCTTTACAGGGAATTCGGGGATTTCAACGATTTTGTAAACCTCGTGAATATCCGGAGCTCCTTCAATTCCTCCGTGGTAAACATGAGGGATATTGCATATTTTGCCCCCGTCCTGGATGATTATGACATGGAAGTAACGATGTCGGGAAGCGTCAGTGGCAGAATTAATAACCTGAAAGGAGATAACATAAATCTCAAAAGTGTAAAGGAAACATCCCTGCTGGCCAATTTCAGCATGTTGGGTCTGCCGGATTTCAATGAGACATTTATGTTTCTCGATCTTAAACACTTCCATTCCACGGTAAAGGAGATTTTGGAATTTACCGAGCCTGGTTTTAAAAATAACGGCAGGGAGCTGCCATTAAACTTGTCTAACCTGGAAGAGATTTCATACAGGGGCAAGTTTACCGGGTTTATCAATGATTTTGTTGCATATGGTGAATTAACTTCCAATTTAGGTACCCTTACAACCGACCTTTCACTCCAGCCTGATTCAGACAACCTGCTTAACTTTAATGGCAGGCTAAGAGCAGTGCATTTTGATGCCGGATCACTTATCGGGACTGACAAGGTTGGTAAAATATCTTTCAATGCAGGGCTCAACGGACTTATATCCCCCAATAAGGGTGTGCATGCTGACCTGGATGGAATTATAGATTCCGTACAAATACTTGATTATAATTATCAACAAATAGGTGTTGCAGGTAAACTGGCCGAAAGAAGATTCGAAGGTTATGCAAATATTGATGATCCCAATATATCTCTGGATTTTTTGGGCATCATTGACCTGTCAAAAGAAATACCTGAATTTGATTTTGCCGCAGAAGTGGACAGGGCCCGTTTATTCGATCTCAATCTAGAAGATAAAATTCATGACCTGCAGCTTTCATTTACCTCCACCGCAAACTTTACGGGAGACAACCTTGATAATCTCAACGGAGAGATAAAACTGGTGGATGCTGTTTTGGAGAAGGCTGATCACATATTCAGGATTGATAATGCAAGTCTTGAGGCCGCAGGACAGGGAGACCAGAGATATTTGACATTTAATTCAGAACTTGCAGATGCAAGGATTGAAGGCAATTATGAATTTGCTACTATAGCAGGATCATTTAACCAGCTGATAAGCTTTTACATCCCGTCATTTATCCAAGACCAAACCAACTTGTCAGAAACCAAGGGTAATAATTTTTCATTTAACATAGACCTGAAGGAGGTTTCAACTTTTACCCGGTTTTTTTTCCCGCAAATATATATTTCATCAGGAACAAATATTAAGGGAATTTTCAACCCTTCAGGTATTAACTCAAAAGTAACGGGTTTTTGTGAAGAATTAAGAATAAGTAATCAAATATTCAAAAACTTAAGCATTAACACTCAATCAGCAGATTCAGTTTTTAAAATTAATTCAAATATTGGATATCTTCTTGCAGGCAATCATTTCAGACTGGAAAACATTAACATTAATACCGATATTTCCAATGACAGTTTAAGCTTTCATACCGAATGGAATAACAGGGATGAACAAAAATATTTAGGCCAGCTGATTGCAGTCGCAGGTTTCGAGAAAAAGCCAGGGGGAAAAACACCGGCGGTCGACATTAATATTCTGCCATCCAATATCCTTATAGCAGATTCTCTGTGGCACATCTCTGAAAGCCGGATCAGGATCGATTCGACCTCCTGTCATATAGACAATTTTATTTTCGGCCAAACAGACAGGCATTTAATGATAGACGGGAAGCTGACTGAGTATCCTCATGATTCAGTTCATTTCAATTTTCATAATATGACTCTTGATCATATTGAACTGCTCACCACTTTAACCAATTTTCAACTAACGGGCATACTTGACGGGAATATCAGCATTTCAGACATACATAATAATCCATCATTCGAAACAGGGCTTAAAGTAAAAGACCTTGCCCTGAACAAGCAGGACTTTGGCAACATGAGTATTTTAAGCCGGTGGAACAGCGATACAAAAAGTATAGATATACATACATTCAGCGATCGCGGGCCGGACCGGATAATAAATATTGAAGGCAGCTACATACCGGAAGGAGGCATCCTTGATTTTGACATTGATCTCGATAAAATCAACTTGCATACATTTGACGGATACCTGGAACAGGTTTTTGGCAATCTGAGAGGAGTTGCAAGCGCCGGACTTACACTTGAGGGGGATATCAGCCGGCCGCAGTTTAATGGTGAAGTCCTGCTGAAAGAGACATTTTTTCATATTGACTATTTAAAAACCCAATACAATTTTACTCATGAAGTACTTATAAAAAATAACAACATTATATTTAATGACCTGCTTGTTTACGATGTCAATCATAACACCTGCCGTGCAAACGGAATTATTACAAATAACAACTTCAGGGACTTCAGCCTTAATATTTATCTTTACCCCGACAGGTTCATGTCTTTAAATACACTGGAAAGGGACAATGAACTGTTTTACGGCCGTGTAATTGCCAGTGGTCTGGTTCATATAACCGGTCCAACAGATAACATTTCAATGGATATCTCTGCACGGACCAACAGGAATACCCGGTTTTTTATTCCACTGACAAAAAGCAGTGAGTTAGAAGACTTTCACTTTATTAATTTCACAAAAAACAATGAATTCATCCCTGATGCAAATAAAGATGAAAATGATGCACAGAAAGATGAATCAGAACAGGAGGAAAGAAGATATGAAGTTGATCTGTCCGGCATACAGCTTAATTTCGATCTTAATATCACGCCGGAAGCAGAAGTACAGATTATCTTCGACTCCAAGATTGGCGATATCATACGTGGTAACGGCAGCGGTTCACTCAAAATGGTGATAAATACCCTGGGGCAATTTAATATTTTTGGAGAGTACACAATAGATAAGGGAGACTATCTATTTACACTGCAAAATGTAATAAATAAAAGGTTCGCTATTGAAAGGGGGAGCAGAATATCATGGAATGGTGATCCCCTTGATGCGAACATTGACCTTAAGGCATCTTACAGGGTCAGGGCATCGCTCAATGCGATAATGGCGCCTTTCAACAATACCGGGATGAATGACGTGTATACAAGGCGTATTCCGGTTGATTGCCAGATAATGATGAAACATAAACTGATGAACCCTGATATCAGCTTTGCCATAGAACTTCCCACGGCCGATCCTGATACAAGAAGAAATATGCAGGGGTTACTCAATACAGAAGAAAAAAGAAACCGGCAATTTCTTTCGCTGCTGGTAATAAACAATTTTATGCCTGAACATGATATTGCCGGGCAGGGCAGAGCATCATCCCTTGGAATGAGTGCCACTGAAGCAAGCATGACCACTGTAAGTGAATTTTTTTCCAATCAGTTAAGCAATTGGCTATCCCAGCTAAGTCGTGATGTTGATTTTGGCGTTAACTGGAGACCTGGTGATGAAATAACGCCGGACGAAGTAGAGCTTGCACTCTCAACCCAACTATTGAACGACAGGATAAGAATTAACGGCCACGTTGATGTTGGTGGCCGGCAAACAAGCACAAGCAACATTGTAGGTGACATGGACGTTGAATTTAAACTAAGTCAAAGTGGCAAATTAAGACTTAAAGCATATACAAGAGCAAACGACAACCTGATCAGGCCTTACCTTTCACCATATACTCAGGGAATCTCCCTTTTTTACAGGGAAGATTTCAATACATTCAATGAATTAATGGAACGTTACTGGAATAAAGTTTTCTCCGGAAACAGAGAAATGAATGAATAACCTTATATATCAAAATCCTTTAAAAAATGCTTAACCGGCTAACTCAGTTTTTTCACCCTCGTTTATCTGTTTTAGGATAAAAAAAAATCATGTACATTTATCCTGCAAAAAGCCAGAATTTTACTTGCAGAATAAACTGCCTGGCTTTAAGATAAAGATTTTTTCATCCCTCTGTTTGTAACTTAGGGTGAAAAAATTTCATGTATATTTGACAAATCATTTTCAGACAAAATATTTATTAACTTTTACTGTTTACTATAAGAATCCTTTACTAAACTCAACAACTTAAATTAAAATGAGCAAATTGTTATTACTCCAG
>SLPB01000173.1 GCA_007132225.1 Bacteroidales bacterium
ATGCCGTTTTTCAGGACAAATATGTTTGAGCTGACCGATTCAGCAAGCCTGCCCTCCGTGTTCATTATAAAGCAGTCGTCAATTCCCTGTTCTTTGCAAAAAAGCCCGGCATGTATATACAGTAGCGAATTTGATGTTTTGAGGTTGGCAAGGCTGTCCGCTTGTTTTAATAATCCCTTGAATACATCTGTTTTCAGTCCTTTCTTGTTCAGCCGGTACTCGTCATCCGGTAAAGGCAAGGTCTCTATCAGGTAAGATACTGTATTATCCTGTGGGGTATAGAAACCGCCTGTATTTCTGAAAACACTTAGTCTTATCCGCACGCCGTTATATAAATGGTTTTTGTTGAGTAGTTTATCAATTGTTTGTTCAAGCGTGTTTTTATCAGGCAGGCTCTCTTTTTTCATATGAAGCAAATCCATGCCTTTTTGAAGGCGTCTGTAATGGTCGGTAAAAAACTGCATCCTGGTCCCGTTGGCATGTATTGTCTCAAAAATAGCATCGCCGTAACAGAATGCCCTGTTGTTATGCATTAATGAGGGTTCCCCGAAAGGGAATACTTTGCCGTTAAGACAGATAAACTGTTTATGCATACTATCATTGGTATTTATCGGTTCCAGACTTTTTACTCCCGGGCAATTCTTAATGCATGTCTGACTATGATCTCGTTTGGCTTACTCCCCGGGCAATTTTCAATGCATGTCTGACTATATTCTCGTTCGCCTTGATAAGAATCCCTTTTATTCCGATAGCTTCGGCCGCCTGCGTATCTCTCTCCCTGTCGCCTATCATATATGATGCTGTGGTATCAATATTGAACCTTGAAACAGCTTTTTCTAATAAGATGCTTCCCGGCTTTCTGCACAGGCATTTGCCTTTTGTATGATGATGGGGACAATAATATATTTCAGCCAGTTCTACTCCCCCGGCTGATAACTCTTTTTTAAGGATATCGTGTAGTCTTTCGACATGGGACAGTGAATAGTGTCCAAGGGCTATGCCGCCCTGGTTGGTTACGACTATAATAATAAATCCACTGTTAATCAGTATTTTCAAAGCCTCAGGTATTCCATCATTTATTACAAAATCCTCCGGCTCTGAAATATAACTACCCTTTTCGCGGTTTATCACCCCGTCGCGGTCAAGAAAAATGGCTTTGTTTTTACCTGCCTCCATTGTTACGCATCCCTTTTCGACATTATAACCGGAAGAGTTGTTCAATAAAAGTTCCAGCCAGACGGAAATCTATCAGGAGCGGGAATAGCAGGCCGAAAACCGCACCAATAAAGTGCGCATCATGGTTTATGTTATCTGAGGCTTTTTTGCTCATGTATTGTGAGTAAACCAGGTAAAGTACCCCAAACAGTATCCCGGGTATAGGTATTATGGCGTATAACAGTAGATTCTGCCAGGGAGCAAAAAAGATGCTGGCAAAAATCACTGCCGATACTCCTCCCGAAGCACCTACGGAATTGTACCAGTGATCATCTTTATGCTTTTTGAGCGTGGTTAGCGATGAAACAACTACAGCACCCGTGTAAAGCAGCAGATAAGCCAGTCGGGGATACGCCAGCACACCCATAGCTTCGAGTCGTCCGAAATAGATCTCTACAGCGTTTCCGAAAGAGAATAACACAAACATGTTGATAAACAGATGAACCCAGTCTGCATGCAACAGAGCATGGGTCAGAAGACGGTAATACTGTTTTCGGTGATAAACCTGGTAGGGATTGAATTGAAGTTTAAGCATCAGTTCGTGCCTTGAAAAAGCAAGGATAGAAATCAGTGTTGTGAGTGCTACAATAAATATTGTCATATCAATGGAGTATTTTATAAACAAGTTCTTTAAGCAGGTCTCCTTCCGTTGCGGAAGAGTTTCCATAACCTTTGGAACGCATATCGTAATCTCTCAGCCATGATATTATCATTGCTGTTTTGCGCGGGTTGTACCTTTTTGCAGCCAGCTCATACTCTGAGACGAAGTAAGGATGGATCTTGAGGACTGATGCAATGTTTCTGGATGATTTGTCCTTTATAAAATGCCAGATGAAAACTTTACTGAAGAAGAAATAGAGTGATGTAATGGTTAAGTTGACAGGGTTGGTTTTTTGATTCTTCGCGAAATAGTTTATTATCCGGTTTGCTTTTAAAACATTTTTCTGAACAAGCGCCTTTTGGAGCTCGAAGGTATTATAATCTTTGCTTATGCCTATGTTGCGCTCAATACTGGCAAGTGTGATTCTTTTATCTTGTCCGGGTATTGAGATGATCAGCTTCTCCAGTTCATTGGCAATTTTTGCCAGATCTGTTCCCAGATACTCAACCAGCAGCATGCAGGCTTCCGGTTCAATATTCCAGTTTCTTTTATTAAGCCATGATTTGATCCAGTCGGGCATCTTGTTTTCGTACAATCTGGGAGATTCCATTACAGCGCCTCCTGAAGATTTTACTGCCTTGTAGAGCTTCTTTCTTTTATCATAGGCGTTATGTTTGTAATTAATTACAAGGATTGTGGACTTCAATGGTTTCTCAGCATAAAAGGCCAGTTTCTCAATATCTTTCACCTGCTGAGCCTCCTTTAAAATAATTAGCTGATAACTGGCCATCATTGGATATCTTTTTGCTGAGTTGACTATTGCTACTGCATCGGTATCTTTTCCGTATAAAACTGTCTGATTAAATGCTTTCTCCTCTTCGGTAAGGACATTTTTCATTATGTAATCAGTAATCATGTCAATATAATAAGGTTCCTCGCCGGACAGGAGGTATACCGGGCGGAAACTTCTGTTTTTCAGTTCACTGATGATTTCGTGGACTGTCATATGGTTAAAATTTAAGGTGCTTTACCGATGAAGCATGATTTATTATCTCCTCCAACGAATTAATGCCAATAGTAAGGTGGTCATTTACGAATAGCTCGGTCACTCTTTGATCACTTTCTGAGGTTTTTATGCCGGTTGATATCATAGGCTGGTCAGAAACGAGCAGAAGTGCGCCTGAAGGGATTCCATTGGCAAAACCAACAATAAAAATAGTAGCGGTTTCCATATCAATTGCCATTGCCCGGGTCTTCAGCAGGAATTTTTTGAATCTTTCATCGTATTCCCAAACCCTTTTATTTGTTGTAAAAACTGTTCCGGTATAATAATCACGTTCGGCACTGACTATGGCAGAAGAAACTGCCCGCTGCAGATTAAAGGCCGGCAGTGCAGGAACTTCAGGAGGTAAATAGTCATTTGATGTACCCTCGCTTCGTATGGCTGCAATTGGAAGAATTAGGTCGCCCAGCTTGTTTTTCTTTTTCAGGCCGCCACATTTGCCCAGAAACAGAACGGCTTTAGGATTAACGGCACTTAACAGGTCCATTATTGTTGCAGCATTGGCACTACCCATACCAATGTTTATAATTGTAATTCCATTTGCTGTAGCGCATGGCATAGGCTTATCTTCACCTATTACCGGAACATCAAACATTCTGGAAAACAGGTCCAGGTAACTGCTGAAGTTGGTGAGTAATATGTGCTGGGTGAAATTTTCCAGGCTGTTTCCTGTATATCTGGGTAGCCAGTTGCTTACTATCTCCTGTTTTGTCTTCATCTTTGATATCTTTGTTGAAATAATATGTTGTTAAAATG
>SLPB01000053.1 GCA_007132225.1 Bacteroidales bacterium
TGGGGAACAGGGTTATCCGGCAGATCAAGGTTCCAGTCAAAAGTCTGGAAACGATTCCCTGAGTTTGCAATCGCTATTTCACAGGTCATTAATAAACCCAATAAAACTATTGAAACAACCCAAATAAACTTTTTAAAAATAAATATTGGTTTCATTTCATAAAGTATTTAATGATAATTATCTGAAGTTCTAAAGAAATTAACTTACTGATTTAGATACTCTACCCGGTTATTGAGACCGATAGTACGGATTTTTTGTCATCATCTGTGCTCCAACATTCCGTCTCCAGATTTGAAGGGTACTCCTGAGCTGCTCAGTCACATCTGGCAAACTATCCACAAGATTTGTAGTTTCCCGGGGATCATTTTCAAGATCAAACAGTTCCCATCCACCTGGCTCATTATATAATGATTCCTCAAAATTTTCTATCAATTTGTACCTTCCCTTACGGACTGCCCCTTGCGGACAAATACCCAAATGATGGTAATGCGGGAAATGCCAGAAAATAGCTTCTCTTTCAAGCTTAGACCCGGGGTCTTCAAATAATGGGACAAGGCTTACACCGTCGATATTTTTGGGCAGATCATCAATTCCTGCTGTTTCACAGAAAGTTGGGTAAAAATCATTGCTGATTACCAAGTCATTATTTACAGAACCGGGTTTAATATTATTATTCCAACTAATTATCAGAGGCATACGAATACCTCCCTCATACAAATCAGCTTTACTGCCCCTAAATCCCTGTGAAGCCTTATCAGTAAGTAGTTGTCCGTTTTCAGAATAAAATACAATAATTGTATTCTCTGATAAGCCTAATTTTTCTATATGATCAACTATTCTTCCAACAGCATTATCCATTGTTTCAAGCATGGCTGCCTGTACGGGATTATTGTAACCATATAATTCATCATTGTCAGCGTCAGGTTTGGCCCGGTATTTATTAACAAGCTCATCACGTTCCAGTTCAGGACGATGGATGGCGTTATAACTTACATAACAAAAGAATGGCTGGTCTTTGTTCTTTTCAATGAAAGATATCGAATGTTCAGTAATCAAATCAGTATTATGCCAGTCACTCCCTGTAGTATTGTCAGTATTTTCCGGTTTCAGGGTGTGCAAAACCACATCAAAGCCTTGTGATTCTGGATCTCCTGGTCTGTTAGGATAATAATCCCTGTTTACATTAAGATGCCATTTACCAAAATGTCCTGTTGCATAACCATTTTCTCGTAGAATGTCGGCCATGGTTATCTCAGATTCCGATAACATAATGGAAAATGGTGGGGTATTTAATCTCCCACGGCGATATCTATTGGGAATGTTAATAGTAAGGTTTATTCTTGCAGGATATTTTCCTGTCATTATGCTGGCTCTGGTTGGTGAAGATACAGGAGCGGCCGCATATGCGTTCATAAATATCATTCCATTTTCAGCCAGCCGGTCAATATTTGGTGTTTCATAAAAATTAGTTTCTCCATAGGCTCCAACTTGATGACGAGCTAAATCATCTGCTAGAATAAAAAGAACGTTTGGTTTTACCTGATTATCTGGTTTTACCTGATTACATGAAGGTAGGGCAAAATGGCCTAATGCTATGCAACAGGCTGCTGTAGTGTAATTTATACCTTTCTTTTTCATAAGTTATTATTTCTTTTGTTATGTTATATGCACTAGTGTCCGGTTAAACAATATATAAAAGCTCTGTATACCCCATCAGTAAAGGGGTTAAGGTACGTTCTTTGATTTTTCGATTTGAAAATTCTGATCTTAGTGGAATTAAACCACTAAGATATGAACCAGGGAAAAACTGTTTTTGCTCAATTGATGTCATTTTTATCAGATTATGAATTTAATAAATGCGTTAATAGATATAAAGGCAATTATCGGGTAAAGTATTTTACTTGTAGAGAACAATTTTACGTAATGAGTTTTGCTCAACTAACTTATCGTGAAAGTCTCAGGGATATTGAAGCCTGCTTAAAGGCCTTATCCGGAAAACTTTACCACAGTGGCATCAAAGAGCCTGTTCCAAGATCAACTTTGGCCGAAGCCAATGAAACCAGGAATTGGCGAATTTATGCCGATTTCGCTCAAGTGCTTATCAAAGAAGCCAGAGAACTTTACAGAACAGATAACGATTTCCTGAAAGATGTTGATGATATGGCCTATGCCCTTGACAGCACCACCATCGACTTATGTCTGGAACTTTTCCCATGGGCAAAGTTCAGAAAAGCCAAAGGTGCAATCAAGCTTCATACCCTCATGGATTTAAGGGGTTCAATACCCACATTCATTGAGATTACCGATGGTTTGTGTCATGATGTCAACATACTCGATCTGATCATAACCCAACGTGGGGCAATCTACGTTATGGATATGGCTTATATCGATTATGAAAGGCTATACAGGATTCATCAAAGCCAGGGATTTTTTGTAACAAGAGCAAAATCCAACATGGCATCTAAAAGGGTATATAGCCGGTCAGTGGACAAAACCAAAGGTCTACGTTGTGATCAATCTATAAGGGTTACCGGTTACTATGCAAAGAAACATTACCCTGAATTAATTCGAAGAATAAAGTATTACGATGAAGAAACCGAAAGAACTTATGTATTTTTAACCAACAACTTTAAATATGAAGCTTTGACGGTCACACAATTATACAAAGAACGCTGGAAGATAGAGTTGTTTTTCAAATGGATAAAACAACATCTTCGTATTAAATCATTTTTCGGTAACAGCCGCAACGCAGTATTTTCTCAAATTCGGATTGCTATATGTAGTTACCTGCTTGTTGCCATTGTTAAAAAAAAGATGAATTCTGAACATAGTCTTTACACTTTATTACAAATTTTCAGCTTGAGTCTTTTTGAAAAAGTGTCTATTAATGAGTTTCTTACAAAGGATAAATATAATTTAATAAGTTCGGATAATTCTAAGCAATTGACTTTGTTTGACTTATAACCGGACACGAGTGAAATCATACCTGAAATCATCTCTAACTGCTCCTTCAACCATCCTGCTTATTGGAACAGGGATCCTTGAAATCCACATATCTTCCTTGTTTACCGAATAAACTACCCACAGATCATCCCCGGGAGGATTACCGTTACCCTCAACAATCCCCCTAACATATTGAGCTCCCTGACGTTTTGCAGTACCCCAGAAACGTTTCTCCGGAACCTCCCCGTGAACAACCGAGAGGTAATTAAAATTCAACCCATTATCGCTTAAAGCTACACACAAGGGCTGACGGTCCATATTATCAGTTGGATTATAAACCAGTGCATACTGCCCGTTACTTAATCTCTGGCCCCATTGGCACCCATATGTGTCAGGCTCTGATCAATGTAATTTCCCAAAGAATCAATGTCTATCTGGTTATTTTCATTAAATGGGGTGTTAATAACACCTATAGTTCCATTAAGGTTTTCTGTAATATCCAAAATTTACCGGCAATATTTCAGTTTAGGGAAGAGACTATCATAAAGGTACTAAGGCTGAAAGATTGCTGCTTCAATATAGGAGTGCGGACGTTCTTCCCTGGCAAGGTAATAGATCATCACCATTTTACCGTCAGCATTCTGAACCATCTGGGGATAACCCA
>SLPB01000010.1 GCA_007132225.1 Bacteroidales bacterium
ACGCATTTCGGTATCAAACACTTCTGTTTCACCCTTAAAATCAGTTTCACCATCAGCTTCAGGATTATCGGTCACATACCGAAGTTCAAAAGCCCGGGAGATCTGCTGCTTATCTTTTCCGTCAAATTGACCGTTAGTATCTGCAAAAAGGCGAATCTGAATGCCAGGTAATAAAATCAAAACTGAAAGAAGCAATATTAAATTTTTCATACTTGTTTTAAATTTATTTGTCTTATGAATCTTGCCATGACAATATTATCATGGACAAATCATTCGTGCAAAATAGTTAGTAAATTAGAATTTAATAAATCATCAAATAATCCCCGGGACATTTAAAAATATTCTCACTATGTAATATCCCCCCGGTTTTTATTCCGGGTCAAATATAAATAAATTTAATTTCTTGTTATAGTGAACCCTTGACAAAGGGCGTGATTTTTCAGCCCAAAAACAACATGCAGATTTAAAATATTCCTGCCCTGGCTAAATAGTTCTTCTGGAATTTAACAAGCCCGGGACCTGCTATTTTTTATATACATAAAATAAAATACCTTTATACCTTATAAGTAAATTTTTAAAATAAATTATTGGCCTTATGGATCTTAACATGGCAATATGTTCATTTCATATTGTGAAGATCTTGAAAATGTCGACAAGGAAAATTTAACTGAAAATATGAAATTGTTTTCCATAAACATTACCAACTTCAAAATAGACGGGGGAGCAATGTTCGGGGTTGTTCCAAAAATATTGTGGGAAAAGCACTACCCCGCTGATGAAGATAATTTGTGCAACTGGGCACTCCGGAGCTTACTGATAGATACTGGCAAGAGAGTAGTGCTTATAGATAATGGATTTGGTCAGAAGCAAAGTGAAAAATTTATGAGCCGCTTCTATCTTAACGATAACAAAGGAGTAGAAAAAGCCCTTGAAGAAAACGGATATAAGTGTTCTGAAATCACTGACATGCTCATTACCCACTTGCATTATGACCATTGCGGTGGAGGAGTCAAATATAATTCAGACAAATCAGGTTTTGAGATGACTTTTCCCAATGCACGTTACTGGGTTAGCAAGAAGCAGTGGGAAAGCGCCTTAAGTCCCAATCAACGGGAAAAGGATTCTTTTCTCAGGGAAAATCTTATACCCATGGAAGAGAGCGGCCAGCTAAATTTCATTGAAAAAGATGTTGAGCTGTTTCCCGGCCTGGAAGTGAGAATATTTAACGGCCACACCAGAGGCCAGCTTATCCCTTTCATCAGTACAAACGGTGCAGTGCTTGTTTTTGCGGCAGATCTTCTTCCTTCCGCTGCACACATTCCGCTGCCTTACATAATGAGTTATGATGTCAACCCTCTTTTAACACTTAGGGAGAAAGAAGAATTCCTTGAAGAAGCAGAAAAGAACAACTATATTATTTTTTTCCAGCACGACCTTTACAATGAATGCTGCACCCTGCATCAAACACCAAAGGGGATAAGAAGTAAACACTCATTCAGGCTGCAGGAAAAGTTCCCGGCAGAGTAAATATTTGCTGTGTTCAGCACTTTTATCCGGAGCTGATATTATTATTTAAATGCTGTTATCATGATAATTCTTCTCACAGAAAATAAATAAGAATCCAAATCCAACACAAGTAAAGATTATGAAAAAAATAAGATTTATATTAGTATGCACAATTATCACAGCAACATCATTTACCATATCCCCGTCAGATGACACTGCAAAATTAACCTGGCATGCCTCAGGAAACGGCGGAGTTGTAGCAGCAGGGCCCAAAGAATCAGCACAAGCAGGTTTGGATATCCTTGCCAGGGGAGGAAATGCCGTTGATGCTGCAGTAGCAGTTATTTTTAACCAGGCAGTGTCTGATTATGGCATGTTCTCAATCGGAGGGGAGGTGCCTTTTATGTTTTACAATAACACTACCGGCAATGTTCTGGTTTATAATGGCATGGGAGGAGCTCCTCTTGATCAGGATGCAATTGACTGGTATTATGAGAACGGTATCCCCCGGAATGGCATTAAGTCAGCAACCGTGCCAAGCGCCATAAGCACTTGTATGACAGCTCTTGAACAAAAAGGCACCATGTCTTTTGAACAGGTAATAGCCCCCACCCTGGAACTGCTCGATACAGATAAAGAAAGCTGGTATGCCAATCTTGCCGTAACACTTCAAAGACTGGTGGAGACTGAAAGAACCACCCCCGGCAGGCGTGAAGAAAAGATAAGAGCAGCAAGAGATCGTTTTTACAAAGGTGATATTGCTGATGAACTCAATGATTATTATATCAGTTCAGGGGGCTTTTTAAGGAAAGCAGATCTGGAAGCCCATAAAACTATTATTGAAGAACCTGTATCAATTCAGTACAGGGGCTATACCGTTCATAAATGCGATACGTGGACTCAGGGCCCGGTTCTTTTGCAGTCACTGAAATTATTGGAAAATTTTGATCTCAGGGCCATGGGGGATTTCTCACCTGATTACGTGCATACCATCGCTGAAGCAATAAAACTGGCCTATGCAGATCGTGATAAATATTATGGAGACCCAGAGTTTGTACATGTTCCTATGAAAGAATTACTGTCAGATGAGTATACAAAGCTCCGTTATCCTTTGATTGACAAGGATCATGCAAACCGGGAAATCAGACCCGGTAACCCTATTGAAATTGATGCCCTGGCCAGGCCCGGCGAGTACCTGCCAGGAACAGGGGGAACCACAACTTGTGTTGTAGTTGACAGGTGGGGTAATATGGTTGCCGCAACCCCTAGTTCAAATCCTGAATATGCTATAGACGAAAATCTGGGTTTTGCCAATAATACCCGAATGAGCAGCCTTAATACTCAAAAAGGACATCCTAATTCACTTAAACCCGGTAAACGGCCACGGATAACCCTTACTCCTACAATAGTTACCAAAAATGGCAAGCCCATCCTGGGTATGAGTGTTGCAGGAGGAGATATGCAAGATCAAACAACCCTGCAGCTGTTGCTTGATTTTATAGAGTTTGGGAAAATGCCGAGAGAGGCCATAACCTCTCCTCGATTCAGGTCTTATCAAATGGAAAATTCATTTATTCCCGATCCTGATCCAACTGAGAGGATAATTGATATAGGTTTGCTGGGGATCAATGAGACTGATCAATCTGTTATTGACAACCTCAAAACCCGGGGACATGAAGTAACCATTATTGATGGAACAATCGCTAATCCAGTGATGGTTTACATTGATCAGATAACCGGGATTTCTTATGCTGCAAGCCAACCCAGGGAAAAAAGAGGCAAATATTCAGGAGCCTTAAATAAGTAATCCTGTTTCCGGGGAACACCCTGGTAATAAACACTCTGGCAAAAGGCAACACCCTGCATCAAAAAACAAAGGGGATAAGAAGTAAACACTCATTCAGGCTGCAGGAAAAGTTCCCGGCAGATTAAATATTATGAAAATAATAGAATGATATTCAATTATTTCTCCTCCGTTTTATCCAGCATTATCTCAAGTATCTTAACAGCAGCTGAAGAAACAGAGGTGCCGGGTCCGAATATGGCCATAACACCCAATTTGTAAAGGAATTCATAATCCTGTGAAGGTATGACCCCTCC
>SLPB01000105.1 GCA_007132225.1 Bacteroidales bacterium
AAGAGACGTTCTTATTAGAATATTTCTCACCTTAAATAGCAAGTCTTCTTATTTAATATATTTGCGATAAACTTAAATAAGAGTATATTTGTTTTAAAAAACTCATGCAAAACTTTAAGTCAGGTCGGTATATTAGTCAAAAGCATTATAAGAGCTTTCAGCCAACAGAAATTAACAGGCAACTGTTTTTTGATAACATGGAAGTTATAAGTCTTTTGAGCGAGGCTGACAGGGAGTTAGGGAGGCTTGATATGTATTCTAAATACATACCGAATGTTGATCTTTTCATAAGTATGCATGTCCTGAAAGAGGCCACCCAGAGTAGCAAAATTGAAGGGACTCAAACCAAATTGGATGAAGCATTATTGGATAGAGAAGATCTTCCCCCGGAAAAAAGGGACGATTGGGAAGAGGTTCAGAATTACATTAAAGCCATGGAATGGGCGATTAATGAGTTAAAAGGCTTGCCCTTTTCATCCAGGTTAATAAGAGGAACACACCGGGTTCTATTACAGGGTGTTCGTGGAGCAAAAAAACAACCGGGTCAATTCAGGAAAAGTCAAAATTGGATAGGCGGAGCAACAATAAATGATGCAGTATTTATTCCACCTGTACACACCTCAGTGCCTGACTTGATGAGTGATATAGAAAAATTCATATACAACGAGAATATTTTTGTTCCAGAATTATTAAAGATAGGATTAATCCATTATCAGTTTGAAACGATACACCCGTTCCTTGATGGCAATGGAAGAGTAGGTCGTTTAATAATTCCCCTGTATTTAGTAAGTAAAGGAATTTTACAAAAGCCCATATTGTATTTATCGGATTTCTTTGAAAGAAACCGCAATCTATACTATGATAACTTAATGGTTGTAAGAGAAAAGAATAATTTAACCCAGTGGTTCAAGTTTTTTCTGGTGGGTGTAATAGAGACCTCAAAAAATGGGATCAGAACATTTGATAATATCCTTCAATTGCAGAAACAAGTTGATACAGAAATTCAAAAAATGGGCAGCAGAGCCATAAATGCAAAGAAAGTATTGGACTATCTTTATAATAAGCCACTTATAAATGCTGAGAAAGTAAGTGAAGTAACAGGAATTTCAATGCCTTCTTCCTATAAATTAATTTCAGATCTGGAAAAAATCAGAGTTTTAAAAGAGATAACCGGAGGGCAAAGGAGCCGTATGTATGTTTTTGAAGATTACCTGACCATATTTAAATGAAATAGGTCCAGTTGCCAACACACGGTATATTTCATTCGGGTAGTGGTGTTGGTTGCAGCTCCGGAAATTTTAATTACATTTATTTGGGGAATTAGAATTGGGTGCCTTGATTTCCCGAACAAAAACATACCGTGGGAACGTTGGCAGCAAAAAACAAATGAATATGTTAAAAAATCAATTGAAAGCCGAACAGAAACAATCGTTTATGTTTCAGTTAAACTTATTATCCAGTGTTTATAACAGAAGCGAATATTGCCGCTGGATGGCACAAAAAATTTATAGGCCGATGAACCCGTCAGTCTCATCATTAGCGGCAAGGAGCCTTTCGGCAACAGCTTTGTTAATGAACCTGACAACGATGCCGGCCAATGCACATAACTCACAGATCACTTCTGACCTGCCCAATATTATCTGGCTCACTATAGAGGATACTAGTCCGAATTTGGGAGCCTATGGAGATACTTTTGCCCATACTCCCAATATTGATGCTTTTTCCAAAAAAGCGTTAAGATATAACCTTGCCTGGTCAACGTCTCCCGTATGTTCTCCTGCGCGTACTGCTATCATAACAGGCATGTACCCTGCCACTTTGGGTGGGCACAACCATCGCAGTGAAGTCGGATTGCCAAGGGATATTAAGTTGTATCCCGAACTTTTAAAAGAACAGGGGTTCTACGTCACTAATAACTCCAAGGAAGAGTATAATGTAGTTCCCGCTGATGGTGATCGCGAAGTGTGGCATGATTCTTCCAGTGAGGCACATTATTTCAACCGACCTGATAAGGACATGCCCTTTTTCGCAGTCTACAATAGCATGGACAGCCACGGTAGCATGATTCGTAACCGCACGGATCTGCCTTTTCACAATCCGGATGATGTTTCCATCCCACCATTTCATCCGGATACACCTGTATTCCGTCGTGACTGGGCACAATACTACCACTCTATATCAGTTGTGGATGATTGGTTTGGACGGAAACTGGATCAGATCCGGGATGATGGATTGATGGACAACACTATCATCTTTTTCTATAGCGATCATGGCGGTGGTATGCCTACCTACAAAACATTCGCTAACAACAGGGGGTTGCAAGTGCCCATGCTTGTCTATGTTCCGGAAAAGTACCATCATCTTGTTCCCGAGGATTACAGGGCAGGAGGTTTTACAAATAGACCTGTTGAATTCGTTGATCTTGCACCTACACTTTTAAGTCTTATTGGAGTAGAACCACCTGATTGGATGCAGGGAAAGGCTTTTATGGGTCATTTTGAGGAGGAACCCCGGGAGTATGTGTTTGGTTCAAGTGGTCGATCTGATGAACAGATTGATATGGTAAGATCAGTACGTGATGAACGATATCTTTATATCCGAAATTACATGATGCATGTCAGGCACGGCTATTTTAGTGAATATTTTTATACGTTTGAATCAACGAATGAATGGCGGGATTTGTATTATGCCGGTGAACTTTCACCTCCGCAAATCAGGTTCTGGGAATCCAAATCACCGGAAGAACTATATGATCTGAAAGCTGATCCACATGAAATACATAACCTGGTGGATAGTCCTCACCATCAGGATATTCTTGATCGCCTACGTGCCGCTCATCGACAACAAATGTTACAAACACGTGACGTTCAGTTCCTGCCGGAATCTGAAATGCATCGCAGGGCCAAGAACACCACGACTCCTATCTGGAAAGTACAGAATGAAGTCGAAGCCACGAGTATATACGAAATGGCTCAGGATCCAAAGCGTTACCCAATGGAACGAATTTTTGCAATGGCCGAGTTGGCTGCGGACTACAACCTACAGTCGCTCCCCATGCTTGAGATTGGTCTGAATGATAAAGACCCCGCTGTCCGATACTGGGCGGCAATGGGCATACGCGCCAGAGGCAAGCGTGCTTTTGATGCAACTGTAGAATCCGTACGTGCTTCACTTGAAGACCCGAATCCCAGCGTCAGAGTTGTGGCCTCCAATATCTTTGCAAATCATGCTAAAGGAGATGATCGCCGGCAGGCTCTTAATCAACTTATTGAACTTTCCAAACCGGATCAAAATGGGGTCTATATTGCTCTTGAAGCACTTAATGTATTGAAAAATCTCGACTATGTGAATGATTACATTAAAGATGCCCTTATGGAAAACGAAACTGAAGATCCAAATGCTATCTGGCGCGGGGCAAATCAGTATATTATCCGATTGCTGCCTGATTTTATACATCCATATGAGCAATGAAATCCATTTTCTTTGATGTTTGATATCCGGTTTTTATCCGGTTATAAGCGGCAAGGTGTGTGAATATCCCTGCTTTGAATGAAATCCCATAAAATGAAAATGATCTTAACGCTAAATACATACGACTATTGCCATAGAGCATGAAGATGAAATTTTGAATCCCTTAGCGTTTGCTGGATAATAAATTATGTGTTTAACAATAAAATTATAAACAGATGAAAGAGTTAGTCCACACCATCACTCAATTAACTGTTTTATTGCTTCTTATGTTTGCTATTTCAGGTTGTCGATCCGATATGCCTGATCCGGTCTTACCTTCAGGGCAGGCATTCATGGAGCCTCCCATGGAATACAGACCTGTGCCGCTTTGGTTTTGGAACAACACCAAAGTAACAGCAGACGAAATTGAGCAACAGGTCACTTCAATCATTGAAAAAGACCTTTATGGCGGTTTTGCCATTTTGCCTTTTGGAGATGATTTCGGACCCGAGTTTCTCTCCGAAGACTATTTTGAAGTATATGGCAAAGCGCTGGATTTGGCCTCAAACATGGGCTTGCATGTAAGCTTCTACGATGAGTACGGATTTCCAAGCGGCAGTGCAGGTGCAATACATGGCGATGGCATCCCCCGGTTTAAAAACCAATACCCAGAACACACCATAAAAAGGTTGGACAAAACCGAATTATTTATAAAAGGGCTATCAGGATTCGAAAAAGAAATATCACCCTCAGGGGAGCTGATGGGCATTGTTGCCATGGATACTACCACCAAAGAACGGATTGACCTGTCAGAAATGATTTCCGGAAATATGCTGCGCTGGGATGCACCAGAAGGTGATTGGAGAATTATGGTTTTTGAGTCGGTAATTGACGGAGATCCCAACGTTGATTACCTCGATCCCGAAGCAGTAAGAAAGTTCACCGGAATGATCCACCAGGCTTACTATGACAGATTCAGCAACTATTTCGGGACCACCATAAGAAGTACTTTTTTCGATGAACCAACCATGTATCGGGCAAATGGCAGGATGTGGACCGATGGCTTCAACCAAAAGTTCATTGAAAAACATGGCTTCAATCCGGCACTCTTATATCCTGCACTTTGGTATGACATTGGAGAAGAAACGGCAGTAGCCAGAAACTACCTTTTTGGCTTTCGTAGCGAGTTGTACGCCAAAGGTTTTCATAAAACCATTCAGGAATGGTGCACATTACATGGTATTTCAGCTACAGGGCATCAGGATAATGAGGAGGTTGTAAATCCGGTAAGCACATCCGGCGACTTAATGAAATGGAGTAAATACATTGATATCCCCGGTATTGACAAGATAGGCGGAAACCGGCCCGCAGAACGCTTTTACAAGGTGATAAGCTCGGCAGCAGCAAACTGGGACAAGACACTGGTGATGTCGGAGACCTATGGTGCAATGGGCAACCTTGACTGGGAAGAGATGTACCATATAGCCATGGAACAGTACGTAAAAGGAATCAATATGCTTATTCCCCACGCCGTATGGTATAATGATCAAAGTGTGACCTTTCGTCCAGAATTATCATGGCGCAACCCCCTTTATCAGGATGGCCTGCCTGAGTTTAACACATTTTTGTCACGGCTCAATATCATGCTGCAGCCAGAAGGGCGTATGGTATCGGAAATAGCCATGCTCTATCCGATAACCTCCCTCCAGGCCGACCACCATCTTGACGGGCCACTCGGTTACTACAAAGGTGGTGTAGCAATTCCCGATGCCGATTATCCAGACATAAGCGAAATGCTGACAAATACCCTGGGATATGATTTTACCTATCTGCACCCTGAAGTAATCAAGCAGCAGTGTGAAGTGATAAATGGCAGTTTGCATTTGAACAATTTGATTCATCATAATCGTTTCCAGATGCTGATCATGCCTTCTATGAGAACTATATCGCCGCATACCCTTCAACTTGCAAAGGAGTTTTATGAAGATGGCGGAACAATCATCTTTACCACACAGCTTCCTGTACAATCTTCCGAATTCGACACCCATGATCAGGTTCGTTCAACAATTGCCGGGTTATTTGATGTAAGAACAATTGACAATCAACATCCCCTTTTGAAAACGAACAGTAATGGTGGCAGGGCATATTTTATTCCGAACCCCGACAGCCTGAGTTTAAAAAATGCGATTGAGACATCGCTCACCGATTTTCACGTGCGCTTCATTAGTGGAACGCCACTTAACTACCTGCATAAACAGGTAGGAGATGCTGATGTGTTTTATTTTGCTAACCTGAAACCCAATGATGTTAACACAAAAGTTGCCCTGCGTGGGAAAATGAAGCTTGAACTGCATGATCCTCACAGTGGTCTTTTAAAGGAAGTAAAACCTGCCACTGAGATAATAGGTAGTGCAACATATTCAACTTTAGACCTGCACATTCCGCAAAACCGCTCTGTTTTTGTTGTGGGCTACTGACAACCAATCAGAGGTTGTTGGGTATAACAAGATATTTCTGAATCTATATTAAATCCCTATTTCTAGTGATTGACAGAATGGAAAATAAATATTAATTTAGAATAAAAATTTAAAGATATGAGTGAACTAATTAATAATTCGGAAAAGAGAAAGAAAATACTTAAAGAGCTGATTATTAAATTGCACAAAGGAAGCTCACAGGACGAAATTCGCAAAGAGCTTGAAGAATCATTGAGGCAGATTCCTTACGGGGAAGTTGTTGAAGTTGAACAAGAGTTAATTGAAGAGGGTTTGCCGGAAGAGGAGGTACTTAAATTATGTGATATACACGGTGCTGTTTTGCATGGTAACATTGACCTTTCGGCTTCAAAGCAGGTTCCTGAGGGACATCCTGTCGATGTTTTGTTAAAAGAAAACAGGGAATTGAGAAAACTTGCCAATCAAATCACAAACCTGATAAATGAAATTTCATCTGACAAAAAGATGAGTTACAGTGATGAGATTATAAAACTCAGAGGTTTTTTCAATGCTATGTTTGATGTTGATAAGCATTATAATAAAAAGGAATATCTATTGTTTCCGTTTTTAGAAAAATATGGGATTACCGGGCCTCCAAAAGTAATGTGGGGGAAACATGATGAGATACGTGAACTTATAAAGGGTGCAATAGAGTTATTGCAAACACAGGATATTTCTGTTGAGGATCTGCTTGCATCATCAGAAATTATTCTATTACCTGCAGTTAATCAGGTTGTTGACATGACAAAAAAAGAGGAAGAGATACTGTTTCCCATGTCTCTTGATAAATTGAGTGAGTCAGAGTGGTTTGAAATCGAGAAGCAATCTTTAGAAATAGGTTTTTGTCTTTACGATCCCCCTAAGGCATGGAGACCTGAGGGGATAGAAGATGATACGCTTTCAGAAATGAATAAAATTGAGGGTAACATACAATTACCATCCGGTAGTTTTTCTGTTGAAGAATTATTGGCAATATTAAATCATCTTCCTGTTGATATGACATTTGTTGATAAAGATGACAAAGTGAAGTATTTCTCACAAGGCACAGAAAGAGTCTTTCAGCGTAACCGTGCGATATTAAACAGGGATGTTCGTTTATGTCATCCACCAGCCAGTACACATATAGTTGATAAGATTATTGAAGATTTTAAAACCGGGAAGGAAGACCGCGCCCCATTTTGGATTAATATGGGTGGGAAAATGATACATATTGAGTATTTCGCCTTACGTAACAGACAGGGGGAATATCTTGGAACACTTGAAGTTTCACATAATGTTCAGCCTTATAGAGACCTTGAAGGAGAACAAAGAATTTTATCATATTCAAAGAAATAATTTATGGAAAATAAAAAGCTCATAATAAGTCCCAAAACAAAGGTGCTGCAGTTAATAGAGACTTATCCGCAACTTGAAGATATATTGATTAATTATGTTCCTGCATTTAAGAAATTGAAAAACCCAGTATTGAGAAGAACCGTAGCTAAAATTGCTACGCTTCAACAAGCCGCTACAGTTGCCAATATTAAAGTAGAAGACTTAATAAATATATTAAGAAAGGAAATTGGACAGGATATTATTGTATCTTCAGATAAGGCTGATTATAACATAGAACAACCAGACTGGTTTGACTTATCAAAGGTAAAATCCGAGATAGATGTAAGAGAGATGCTTAATGAAGGGGAACATCCTGTAAATCAAGTAATATCTGATTTAAATCAGCTGAAAAAGAATGAGATATATCAGGTTATTGCTCCATTTGTTCCTGCTCCGCTGATTGACAAATCACTTAGCCTTGGAATAGATCATTGGGTAAAAAAAGAATCTGATGAGAAATTTATAGTTTATTTCATAAAGCCAAAAGAATAACGCACCCTAACAAAGATGTGCAAGAGGGATTTTGTCAAATACTCTGATCTTGAATGCAAATTGTACATCTATTAAGTAATAACATATCTCCCTTCATATCCTGAAAAAAGTATTACCACTGCCTGTACCTGAAAAGAGTATTATCGCTGCCTGTAGGCAATTGGTGAAACACCAGTATTCTTTTTAAAGAAGTTACTAAAGTGTTCAGGTTCGGAAAAGCCAAGCTGTAAAGAGATCTCCTTTATTGAAAGATTAGAGAATCTAAGATCTCTGCTTGAGCGGATAAGCAGCTGTTCAATGATAACATATTTGGCCGTAACTCCCATCACTTCTTTTACAGTTTTGTTAAGGTATTTGGATGATATATGCATCATTTCGGCATAGTCAGATACCCGGTGGCAAGTAAAAAGATTTTGTGAAACCAGGTGTTTAAACCTGCTCACAATATTCAGATAATGGTTATTGCTTCCTGCTGTTACACGCAAGTTGCATTTGCTGTCACAGTAAACCAGCAGGGTTTTAAGAAGTGAAGATGCCGCAACTTCTTTATTGGGGATATTGGACTGCATCATTTCTGCAATCATCTCGGCAAGTGAGTTGATCCGGTCTCCGATTTTTGGGCTTAGCACGATGTGGGGAATCTCGTCTAAGAGGAACATGTCAGCATGTTGGATATTGAAACCATAGAGGTCCTGGTGTTTGAAAAAAAGGCGGGGAAATTTTAATATCCAGCCTTTTGGCTGAAAACAATTAAAACGAAATTTTACTTCTTTGCCAGGGTGAAGAAATATAATGGTGAAAGGAAATGATTCACGATTTTCAAAATCAATATCAATGCTTTTCACTCCGTTTTCCAGCCAAAGGATTTGGTAATTTTCCGGATCAGTTATTTTACTATAATGCCGGGTTAGTTTCTGAATACAGATGAAACCGGGCAAATCCTGTAATTCAGCATCGCCTCCTACCTTTTCTTTGAATGCAATGACACTCATAATCCAAAATTTTAACCTGATCCTGCAAAGGGGGAAATTAAAAATATCTCACAATTGCAAATATTTATTTTAGGATGCACTTTTTGTTCTGAAAACCAAATTGTTTCTAAATAAAAATTAGGTGGAATGAACAGAATTCATTCCACCTAATTTTTATTAAACAAGTTTATCCGGAAAAAGTTTAACCCCGGTTAAGCTTTTTTGTCCAATAAGCTCTGATATGAAACATCAGCCCATTTATTCACTATCAGCGTATTGGCAACTCACATTAGGATTAAACGGGAAATACATCCCCTTGGGGTTGTTTTTCCATACCCAGACGTGGAGCTGGTAATGGGGGAATGGTGGTCCTCCTTTGGCATTGACAGGAACAGATTCGCCAAATTCATTTTCGACAAAAATGATTTCCCTGTGGTCATCAAATTCTATCTGACCCAGCATGGGTGGTCCTCCTGGGTTCATGGCATCCCATGGTTCTGCAGGAACAAGGAATTCTGCAGCTACCAGTCTGTATCTGCCGTTTTCCATGGGTTCGTATACCAGTACACCGGGTTTTGAGGGAACCACAAAGGGAACGATCCTGGACATATTTACGGCATGATGCCCCATCCCGCCAAATTCGGGGTGTTCTACACAATGAGGATCAAACACATAATCATCTGCAACAGCTGCATCGAGATCATGATATTTCGCTGTTGCTTTTCTGATCTCCGCCAGTATTTGGTTCTGCGTTGCACTGGCTTTTTTCAGTCCGACACCCTCAACTAATTCCTTTTCACTACTCAAATTCAGTTCTACTTCCAGATCATCCATTTCATCGGTGGAACATGCAAAGATGATGAATGCAGAAATAATTACCCATACAGGCATAAACATCAGTTTTGTTTTAGCAGATTTCATAATTATAATTTTTAATGAACACTAGATTTATCTCTGCAAAGTTCAACAACTATCATGTTTATTTACCTGCAAAAAAGGATACTAAAAATGTAAAAATGGATGAAAATGTAATTATTACGGATATTGTATAATCTTGTAGATAAATAAATACGTCCTTTGTCCATAACAGTAGAACAATTCGAAAAAACAATTAATTTTGCCAGCTAAATAATAAATATTGCTGAATATGGAAGGTCTGCTTGCCATGCTTGTCGTATTTATAAGCAAGAGCTTTTAAAACAGGTAGTAACTAAATCGAATAAATTTAAATCTTAAGATGGCGTTATTAAAAGTGAAAAAATATTTAACAGTATTGGCATCATTTATTATAATGATTTGCATAGGTAGTGTATATGCCTGGAGTATAATTGCATCAGAACTTATTGAAGAATACAGGTTTTCAGCTTCTCAGTCTCAGGTAATATTTGGAACTTTAATTGCCATATTCCCTGTTACAATGATTTTTGTCGGACAATTAGGTGAAAAAATAAAGTACAGATATTTCGGCTATATATCGGGCTTATTGTTTTTTGCAGGATATTCTTTAGCAAGCTATTCTCAAGGTAATTTCATTTTAATTTTTACAGGAATTGGAGTCCTGGCCGGAATAGCCACCGGTTTCGGTTATTGGGTTGCTCTCACCTCTCCGGTTCAATGGTTTCCTGAAATAAAAGGACTCATTACAGGCATAGCGGCTGCAGGTTTTGGTTTAGGTGCAGTATTTATGTCGGGAGTGTCCGAGAAAATTTTAACCAATGAGAATGTGCTACAATTGCTAAGAATTATTGGGATATCTTACGGTATGATTATATTGGTTTTTTCAAATCTCATCTTTCAAAATTCCAGCATATCAGACAATACAGAAGTACCTGTTAAAGCATCACATTTTACAAGTTCAAAAACTTTCAGAAAACTTTTTCTCGGCATTTTCCTGGGAACCTTTGCCGGTTTGCTTATTATTGGAAGTTTGAGAATTATTGGTGGTCAGTACAATATCTCAAACGATAATCTGGTTCAGGGTGTAGCAATATTTGCCATTGCAAACTTTTTTGGCAGGCTTATCTGGGGTTTCTTAAGTGACCATTTTGAAGCAAGTTTATGTATATTTCTGGCTCTTTTATTTCAATCATTGTCAATTATTTCACTGAATATTTTTACATTATCTGATGTTTCCTATATATTCCTTGCTTTGTTCATAGGCTTTGGATTTGGTGGAAACTTTGTTCTTTTTGCAAAGGAAACAGCTCAGATATTCGGAGTGAAAAATCTTGGTATAATTTATCCTTACGTTTTTATAGGTTATGCAATTGCCGGCATTACAGGTCCAATTAGCGGTGGTTTTTTATACGATTTTTCAGGTTCATTTTCCTATGCAATTATTATGGCAAGCTTAATGAGTCTCGCGGGGAGTTTAATGTTTCTGAATCAATACCTTACATCAAGAAAATATGAATATTTCAAGTAGCGTAGAAATAGCTGCTAAGTATATTCAGGAAGGAAAATTAGTTGCATTCCCAACCGAAACTGTTTACGGATTAGGTGCAAATGCCTTTAACCCGTTGGCAGTCGCAAAAATATTTGAACTCAAAGAACGCCCTTCATTCGATCCACTGATTGTCCATATTGCCGAGATACATCAATTGGAAAAACTTGTTTTAAGTGCCGATGAAAGAGTTTATAAATTAGCTGAAAAATTTTGGCCAGGACCCTTAACTATGGTGTTGCCAAAAAGCGATATTGTTCCCGACATTGTTACATCGGGCCTGCCAACAGTAGGCATTAGAATGCCAGGCAATGAAATTTCTTTAGAATTGATACGCAAATCCAATTGCCCAATTGCTGCCCCAAGTGCAAATAAATTTGGACGTATTAGTCCTACTACAGCAGCTCATGTAAAAAAGCAACTTCCAAACGTAGATTATATTCTCGAGGGAGGTAAAACTACAGTTGGGATTGAATCCACAATAATTAAACTTACCGATAATGGTTTTCAAATACTTCGTAGTGGAATTATTACACAAGACGAATTAGAAACAATCATTCCTGTGGATAGAAATTCCATAATTGAAAAATTATCCGCACCGGGAATGCTAAAATCACATTACAGTCCCAGAAAAAAGTTGTTGATAGCAGATAATGATAAATTAAAAATAGACAAATCAATGGCAGGGCTTATTTCCTTTTCAGGAAAGTTAGAAAATGATTACCTTAAAGTAATCAGAGTCTCGGAGAGAAAAGATTTGAAGGATTATGCTGTAAATATGTTTGACGCCATGCACACATTTGAAGATGACAGCGAAATTGAAATAATAATAGCAGAACCAGTATGTGAAACAGGTATCGGAAAAGCAATAATGGACCGACTAAGAAAAGCAGAATTTAATTGGCGACAAGTTTAGCTTCAAATTATGGTGAAAAGAAGCACGCTTATTTTAATAACAGGATTCGTTCTTCTATGGAATTCAGGATTTATAGGGGCCGCATAAGGGCTTCCTTACACCGGACCTTTCACTTTGCTTTTTTGGCGATATCTGGCATTAACTTTGATTATTGTAATATACTTGCTGGTAAGAAAACGTTTTCGCTGGGTCGGCTGGAAGGTAGCAACTCCCAATATGCTGATTGGTGTTTTGGCTCACGGCTTGTGGCTTACTTGCGTATTGCTGGCACTAGATTATCAGGTTCCGGTTGGAATTGTGGCTTTAATTGTGGCACTGCAGCCTCTGGCTACGGGTGCACTTTCCGGTTTGGTTACCGCTGAACAAACAAATTTCCACCAATGGTTGGGGACTGATATTGGGATTTTTAGGCGTTGTTCTCACCGTAACCTTTCGAATTGATTTTGGGAGCTACACATCAGTTTTTGGATATCTTCTTCCTTTGGGATCTGTTATAGGTATCACTGTAGCAAGTCTGATACAGCGACGGATGGAAGTAAAAAAAGGAACTAATAAATTACCAATTGACAGGGCCCTTTGTACAGATTCCGTTATGTTGCAGATTCATCATAACAGTTAACATGATTTTCAGTCTATGAATCCCTTATATTGTTTATAAAATATTTTCATCGTATTTTGTGAAGATATTGAAAATATCATTATTGACCGATCATCTAAACAAAAATTATCAGGATACCGGGATATGCCTTTATGGTTCACGGCCCCTGGTAATGCCAGAAATTGCCAGGCGGTAATGCATTATTCAGGCAACCATATCACAATCTAACTTCAAATTTGTTTTCTATGAAATTGATTGAACTTATTAAATTGAGACTAAGAGCAGATAAGTACAAAAACAAAAATGACAAGGGAGGCATCGCTTACATTTGCTCCTCAATTAAAAAGGGACAGACAGTACTTGATATTGGGGCCCATAAAGCTGGTTACTTATATTTTATTTTAAAGCAAGTTGGCAAAAATGGCAGAGTGTTTGCTTTTGAACCACAATTAAAACTTTATCAATATATTACAAAGATTAAAGCACTATTCGATTGGGACAACCTTACAATTGAGAATTTGGCATTATCAGATTCTGCCGGGACTGTGACACTTTATATACCAACAAATAAAGGAAGTAAAGAATCTTCACCCGGGGCTACAATTGCAGGGCACAAAGACCAGACTTTCAAAGGCACCACACAAGCAGTATCAACTGAAACATTGGACTCTTATTGTAACAGGTACAACATCAAGCCAGATTTTCTGAAGATTGATGTTGAAGGAAATGA
>SLPB01000177.1 GCA_007132225.1 Bacteroidales bacterium
GCTTACCTGCAAACTATTCCATATTCCGGACCGGAACGGTTCCGGGTTTTGGGCAACAGGATTGTTTATTTTTTTGGTGGTCAATTATTGAGCCTGGATATGGAAACTTACCAAACAACTACGCTTGAACTGCCATCAGGTTTAAAAATTGATGATGTTGATCTTCAGCGCGAGAGTATTTTTCTGCTTTCGGGCAACAGGATAAAATTATTCATCCATAAATAGGAAATCAAATTATTCAGAACAGATAATCAGATAACAATGACAGCTTTCGGAGCGTGATAATCGATTCATTCGCCGGTGTTGCATAAAAAATGCCCGAACTCTCAGGAACTTTATCAAAAAAATTATTACTTTAGTTGTCATATAAAAAGGTAAATCTGGCTAAACTCCTTGGCCACAGATATTTAATTAAATTGTTTTTATGCATATTGCTGTTGCCGGAAATATAGGTTCCGGAAAAACTACCCTTACGGAATTACTTGCCAAACATTTTAAATGGGAACCTCATTACGAGGATGTGGATGACAATCCTTATATTAATGATTTCTATGAAGATATGCAGCGCTGGTCATTCAATCTTCAGATATACTTTCTAAATAACAGATTCAACCAGATAATTAATATCCGTAAGCAGGGAGTAACTGTTATCCAGGACCGTACCATTTATGAGGATGCTTATATTTTCGCACCCAATCTTCACTCCATGGGACTCATGGCTACCCGTGATTTTGAAAATTATTTTACGCTGTTCAACCTGATGAGCTCACTGGTTCAGCCGCCTGACCTGCTTATATACATACGAGCCTCGGTTCCAACACTTGTTCACCAGATACAGAAACGCGGACGCAAATATGAAAACAGCATCAGGCTTGATTACCTTAAACGGTTGAATGAACGCTATGAAGCCTGGGTGGCATCATATAATCTCGGTAAAATGCTGGTCATAGATGTTGATAACATTCAGTTTACTGAGACCAATGAAGATATGAGCAAAGTAATTGACCGGGTTGATGCCGAACTTTTCGGACTTTTTTGAGACTCTTTTAAAACGACAGTGAAACGGGAGTGTGGATAATTCCGGGAAGATTTCCTTAGAATATCAGGAATCACTATTGACAGATAGTTAGTCAATACTTTTATCTTCGAATTTAACCAGTTCAACGAACTCTTTTATCCGGGCATAGATATCAGATATATTAAGGTTGACCAGGTTTTCGGTTCCAAATTTTCCTACACAGAAAGAGGCCATTGCTGATCCTGCAATTATTGCATTTTTCATGTTCTCGAAATTTACCTCTTGTGTTTTAGCGAGATAACCCATAAATCCTCCTGCAAATGAATCTCCGGCACCAGTGGGGTCGAAAACATCTTCAAGGGGCAGTGCAGGAGCAAAGAACATTTTGTCGCCCGAAAAGAGAAGAGCGCCATTTTCACCTTTTTTAATAATAAGATATTCCGGGCCCATGCTCATGATCTTTTTAGCTGCCCTGGGCAGGGAATACTCACCGGAAAGCTGTCTTGCTTCAGCATCATTTATAGTAAGTATATCAATCATGCTGATTGCTTTTTTCAGGTCGGAAGGCGTGTTATCTATCCAGAAGTTCATTGTATCCAATGCTATGAGTCCCGGAGTGTTATAAAGTTGCTCGATAACTGATATCTGTATGGCAGGTGCAAGATTTCCAAGCATAAGGAATTCTGTACCCTGGTATGAATCGGGAATTACCGGTTTAAAGTTTTCAAAAACATTTAGCTCTGTTACCAGGGTTTCTCTATAATTCATATCTATACTGTATTTCCCGGACCAGAAAAAGGACTTTTCTCCGGGCTTAATTTCCAGACCTTCGGTATTTACCCCGTGGTTATTTAAAAGCTGGATATATTCTTTTGGAAAATCTTCTCCTACTGCTGAAACTATTTTTGTGTCCCTTGAAAAGTATGAAGCCGCCAGGCTTATATATGTAGCAGCACCTCCTATTATTTTGTCAGTTTTTCCAAAAGGTGTTTCAATCGCGTCAAAGGCAACGGTTCCTGCAATAAGTAAGCTCATAAGAAGAAATTTAGTTTAAATATTTAATATTTGCACGTTATCATTACATCATACTGCTTATATTTTTCGCGTTTAGTTGTAATGTTCATGCGAAGGTATATAATTTTTAAAGATTCGCTAAATCCGGGGCCAATGTAGATGTGATTAATTTTACCGGTAAAATTATTTTATAATAAATTGGTTAATTAATAAAATCCTGTTAATTTCGCAAGCTCAAGGTCAGATTTTTATCCGAAAAACTATTCCTCCTTAGCTCAGTTGGTTAGAGCACCTGACTGTTAATCAGGGGGTCCTAGGTTCAAGTCCTAGAGGGGGAGCTTCAGAAAACAAGAAAAGCCCTGTATTCCAAGTGGATACAGGGCTTTTCTTGTTCCGGGCTGAAACGAAGAATCAGCTGATTCTCCTTTCAATTTCCAGAAATGTTCTCATACCTTCATTTGCAATATATTCACCCCCGGGGGTATAATCAAAAACTTCAAGCGAAACCCATTTCTGATAGTTTAATCTTTTAAGCTCTTCAAATACCGGAATAAATTTCTCCGGAATATTATCAGATTCTACCAGGGTGCCATCCATATTTTGAAAATGAACATGCTCAATATGAGGAAAGTATTTTCTGACAAGCACTTCCAATGGTTCGGTTTCATCTGGTGTATTATGAAAATCAAACATGGTGGAGATAGCAGGATGGTCAACCCTGTTAACTACTTCCATTGCCTCGGCAAGAGTGTTCACAACATCTGTTTGTTCACTGCCCAATGCCTCTACAAGAATTTTTACATTGCGCTGCTGTGCATGATCAGCTACCCGGGCCAATCCGTCAACAAAATAGTCAACAGCTTCCTGCCGTGTGGCTCCTCCTGTTGTGCTTCGCTGGTTTGGTGATCCGAAAATCATGGCCTCCCCGCCCATATCTCCGCAAAAATCGATCAGTTCAACAAGATAATTTACTGTTCTCTGCCTAACCTGGTTGTCGGGAGTGGTAAAATGGAGCCCTGCGGGTGGTGCCATTAAAAGCCAATGCAACCCGGCGCACTCTATACCCGCATTGTTCATATCCTGAACCATCTGGCGCCGTTTAGCAGGAGTGAGTTCCCCAACACCATTTTCTACCAGGGTAAACGGGGCAATTTCAACGCCTGAGTAGCCGGCACGTCCAATTATCTCGCATTGTTCGGGCCATGGTGTATCTTCAAGTATTTCATTACAAAAGGCATACTTGAATATACGTTCCTGCCTGCGATCGCATGAAAGCTGCATTCCTGCAAAGCTCATCGCACCCAAAGCTAATGCGGAGGCCTGTATAAAATCTCTCCTGTTGTATTTTTTCATTATTTGTGTGTTTAAATTATACCTGATGATTTGTTTATATTTTATTTGTCAGATGGAACTCGATACATACTATTATCATCACCGTGTAGGATAATAGATTACCATGGGTTATTTCTTGTAAAGATATTTTCTTTTTGATGATTCCCAATCGAAGCCACTCCAAAATAAAACATCAGGATAAAAATACAATAAA
>SLPB01000148.1 GCA_007132225.1 Bacteroidales bacterium
CAGGTCACTTTCATCTTCCCCGGCGATAAACCCGTCGTAGCTGACGGTAAAGCCGGTGAACACCTCCCCGTCATACTCTTTGGTTTTATCATCGGCTGTGATTGTCAGGTCTTTTTGTGTAATATTGGCCTCGGTTGTTGGCGCCCCGGTAAGGGAGAGGATATATTTATCGGAATCGACTCCATCAAGATCAGCACTTGCGATACTGACAGTAATATCATTATTTGCATTTGCGTCTTCAAACTCAACCACGACGTTTGTCAGATAAACAACATCACCATTCTCAACACCAACAAGTTCAAGATCATATTGATCTATTTCTGCAGTGGGTTCACCGTCATAGACCTTATCAGAAGCGGTGAAGCTTCCACCGATGGTCAGAATGGTCTTAGCCCTTCCTATACCGAATTGTGTGCCGGATCCTGTATCATATATACCATCAAGACTGGCTCTTTTGATAATTACTCCGTCAGCATCAAGATGAGAACCGTCCAGAATCCAGTTACCGGCATCTGTACGCTTAATTATTCGGGTCTTTTCATTCATATCATAAGTATCAAAACCCGTTGCATTAAGGTCGATTGAATAATTTGCAGAGGCAAGCAAATTATTTGCTAGTGCCGACCAGTAACCTGTAGTAAACTGGTCAGAAACCTGAATGCCGTTTTCTGTTAATGGAAGGCCTTCACTCCCGGGGTCAACGGGGATAAATTCCAAAATTAACGAACCATCTTCTGTTAAGTCTGAAAAAACTATGGTAGCATGATTGCTGTTAGAGGCTGTACCAACAGGGAAAAGATAATCAATTCCTGAAGTGTTGATCCACCGGTTGAATTTACCAATAATATTGCCGGATGTATGTTCAAGAGTCCCGGGATTGACTGTTCCTGTGCCAAGTTCGAGGTTGTATTCGTTACAATCAATGTTGCCGCCGTCCATTTTAAGTTCGTTGGCTACGGTCACATTCCCTGAAAGGGTTTTGGTGCCGCTGCCTGAAAAGGTGAGATTGCCATAATTATTGGAGGCAAAGACTTCTTGATCTCCGTCCCTTAAATAAATAACTGAGCTCTCTATGTTGGAATTAAATGAACCGATTTTGTTGGAAAAACCCTCTAAATTCAAAGTATGCGAACGGACACCCCCACTCATATTAATATCCCCGGCTCCACTCAAGGTCTCGGTGATTCTAAGAATCATGCCAGGGTTGTTACTAAACTCTAATTCTCCGTCAACAATCAGCTCTTCTATAACAACTTCTGTGTCTACATTGAGCTTGTAATAAGAACCTTCTCTTATAGTAACCTTTCCTGCAACTTGTGGATATTCTTCGGCATCTACCCAATCGTTCCCATCATATTCTTCCCAATTATTCGCTTTATTCCAGTTATTCGGACCGCCTGTTGTGTTTTTTGTCCTGTAGTCACCTGCTGCGTCCTGGGCAAACATGCCCGAAGCAAGAGAAAAGCCCAAAAGCAATGTAAAAAGCAATCTAATCAACAATGTTCTTGGGGGTATAAAAGTATTATTTCTTCTATCTGAGAATACAGATGACAGTATTAAAAGACTCTTTATATTTTTGTATAATAAAGTTTCAGTCACTAAAAACAATACTTTTATAAAATTATTCCTCCTTTCCTGCTGTATAAACTGTCTTTATTTGATTTTTGCAGTAATTTCCTGAAAATTCTTTCAATATTAATGATTTATTTGGTTTTGTATACGGTAAATAAAAGATTTTGTATATCATTTTTCCACTAACAGTTAATTATTTAGGATAAATTAACCGATTCAATAATTTTACGATAAATATCTTCAAAGGTTTACATAATGAAGTTATTTCGAAAGCCTCTTATTTCTGCATCTTTTACCTTTTTTTATTATTAATTTTAATCGGCTTGAAAACGCTCCGGCTGGTTCTTATTAATTATCGTTTATTTATCCGGGTTCACAGTGTTCAAAAACTAAATAAAACACAGGTTTTATAGGGTTTGGGAAAAATTATTAAAAAGACATTTTACCGGGTGGGCATAGTTAATACGAATTAATAATCATTTTTAAGAATCGGTATTTGGTAATTGGAACCTAATTGAAATTATTATGGAAACCGATCTGAATCCTGATCTAGAAGCATTGAATATCCGGGCACTGGAGTGCAGGAATTGTGACCTAAGTAAACACCGTACTCATGTTGTCTTTGGTGAAGGTTATCCCTTTGCCGACATAATGTTTATTGGTGAAGGTCCGGGGTACCATGAAGACATTCAGGGCAGGCCTTTTGTTGGTCGTGCAGGTAAGTTGCTGGACAAGATCCTTTCGGTCTGCGGTTTTTCACGGGATGACAGTGCATATATTGCAAATATTGTAAAGTGCAGGCCTCCCGATAACCGTGATCCTTTACCCCTGGAAAAAGAATCATGCTTGCCTTATCTTTTCAAACAAATTGAATATATTAATCCCAAAATAATTATTCTCCTTGGTTCGGTTGCATTAAAGGGGCTAGTTAATCCAGATGCAAAAATTACTTCAATGAGAGGTACATGGATTGAATGGAAAGGCCGGCTTTTAATGCCTGTATATCACCCTGCAGCACTTTTGAGAAATCAATCACTAAAAAGGGAAGCCTGGGAAGATTTTAAAAAAGTAGTCCATAAATACAGGGAGTTGGTTAATCCGGATCACTATTCGGCACATGTATAGAGCCCCGCTGATGAATAAAAAAATCCGGCATACATTATATATCCGGACTTTTAACTTGTTGTTATATGAAATCTACAATATAAGCATGGCATCCCCGTAGGAACCAAACCTGTATTTTTCTTTTACAGCGGTTTTATAAGCTTTGAAAAGGGCGTCATATCCGGCAAAAGCCGAAACTGTAATAAGCATAGTTGAAAGAGGAAGGTGGAAGTTTGAAATCATACTCGTCGGAACCCTGAATTGATAAGGAGGGAAAATAAACTTGTTCGTCCATCCATCATATGGCTTCAGGTATCCGTCAGTTGATACGCAGCTTTCAAGGGTTCTTAAAACGGTTGTCCCTACAGCACATATCTTCTTTTTATTATCCTTTGCATTGTTAACTGTCATTGAAGATTGTTCCGGAATAATTATCCTCTCTGAATCCATTTTATGCTTGGTAAGGTCTTCCACATCTACAGTCCTGAAATTACCCAGTCCTACGTGAAGTGTAATTTCTGAAAAGTTTACTCCTTTTATTTCCAGCCTTTTAAGCAGCTCCTTGCTAAAGTGCAGACCTGCTGTGGGTGCTGCTACTGCTCCCTCGTGTTTGGCAAAGACCGTTTGATAACGTTCACGATCTTCTGGCTGGACATCTCTCCGTATAAATTTGGGGAGTGGCGTTTCTCCAAGGTTATATAGCGTTTCCTTAAATTCTTCATATGGCCCGTCATATAAAAACCGTAGAGTCCTGCCCCGTGATGTTGTATTGTCAATAACTTCGGCAACCAGAACATCATTTTCACCAAAATAGAGTTTGTTTCCAATTCTTATTTTTCTTGCA